>DAIDAH010000181.1 GCA_027310735.1 Methylotenera sp.
CAATATTGCTGGTTTGGTCGAAGGCATTTCGCGCATGGAGCAAATTCAGGAGTTCAGCGAGATCGAAGGTCTGCACGACCCAGATAAGAGAAGTGTCGATCACGCGCAGCAGATAGAAAGCTTGCGCAAAATGCTGCTGGCTATGGTGCAAGACATTCGCGTGGTGCTGATTAAGCTGGCCGAGCGCACGCAAACTTTGCGTCGCTTGTCGGGAGCCAGCCCGAGCCAGCAGAAGCAGATTGCGCAGGAAAGTCAGGGAATCTTTGCGCCGCTGGCTAATCGCCTTGGCGTGTGGCAGATCAAATGGGAATTGGAAGATCTCTCATTGCGCTATCTAGAGCCTCAGCTCTACAAAGATGTTGCAAAAATGCTGGACGAACGCCGCGTCGACCGAGAGCAATACATCATTGATGTCGTGAGCCAGCTCAAATACGAGTTGACCCAAGCTGGCATCAAAGGAGATGTGAGTGGGCGTCCTAAGCACATTTACAGCATCATCAAGAAGATGAAGAGTAAGCATCTGGATTTCAGCGAGCTTTATGATGTACGAGCGGTGCGGATTCTGGTTGATGATATCAAGGATTGCTATGCAGCCCTTGGCCTGATCCACAACTTGTGGCAACCAATTCCCGGTGAGTTTGATGATTACATTGCGCGTCCCAAGAGCAATAATTACCGTTCGCTGCATACCGCCGTTAGTGGGCCGCGTGGCTTAGCGCTGGAAGTTCAGATTCGCACCCTTGAGATGCATCAGCATTCTGAATTGGGCGTCGCAGCACACTGGCGCTATAAGGAAGGCGGCAAGTCTGATGCCAAATTCGATGAGAAAATTTCTTGGCTGCGTCAGATACTGGCATGGAAAGACGACGTTTCTGGCAGCGGCGACCTGTTGGAACAATTTAAGAGTGAGTTGTTTCAGGATAAGGTCTACGTGCTTACGCCGCAGGGTAAGGTGATTGATCTGCCCAAGGGGGCTACCCCGATCGATTTTGCCTACACTCTGCATACTGATTTGGGGCACCGCACGCGTGGCGCCAAGGTGAATGGAAGTATCGTGCCACTTAACACCAAGCTGCAAAATGGACAGCGTGTGGAGATTCTGACTTCAAAACTTGGTTCGCCTAGCCGCGACTGGCTAAATGCTGCGCTTGGTTTTCTGCAAAGCCCTAGTGCTCGTGCCAAAGTCAGACACTGGTTTAAATACCAGAATTTTGATGAAAATGTTGCACAGGGTCGGGCGAAATTAGATCGCGAGTTGCACCGCGCTGGCGTTGGTGCTGTCAATCAGGAAAAAATCGCGCAGAAATTGCAATTCCAGAAACTTGAAGATTTTCTGGCGGCTATTGGGCGTGGGGATGTCAGCGAACATCAAATTGCTCTTGCTATTCAGGAGGAGGTGGCACCCAGACCAGAACAAGCCGCACGACCACTCGTTCTTAGGCGTATCACTGCGCAACACTCTCAGACTGGGGTAGTAGTCGAAGGCGTTGGCAACCTGCAAACTAACGCAGCCAAATGCTGCAAACCTATGCCATCGGATGAGATTGTCGGCTATCTCACGCGTGACCATGGGGTGACTATTCATCGCAGAGCTTGCGCCTTTATTGTACGATTGCCAGAGGAACGGCGTAACCGCATACTCAGTGCTCAGTGGGGTAACAATCAGAATGTCACCACTAATATTGACATTGAAGTGGAGGCCCATGACCGCCAAGGCTTGCTACGCGATATCAGCGACCTATTTGTTCGGGAGAAGGTCAATGCCACTAAGGCCAATACCATGAGTAGAAACAATCTGGCGCTGATGCAGTTTTCGATCGAGATTTCGAATCTGGAACAACTCAGCCGTCTGCTTGTGCTGATTCAGCAGGTGCCGAACGTCATTACAGTGCGGCGGCGGATTTAATGCCTTATCTATGCGTTTACTTGTCTGTGAGTTGCGTAACGATTAGGTTTACTATATGCATTGGCATGCTTTTTACAGGTAATCTTTACGATTAATAACGACTCATAGTTGTTTTTAATGCCTCTAATAATAAAAGGCCTATTCCAGTGATGGAGTAGGCCTTTTTTATATCTCATCTTTATTATCTGCAAACTAAAAGCTGTAATCGTGACGTCATAAATTTAAGTTATATTTTTTTACATGCCGCATCACTTAAATACGGATGTCCAATTTAATGATTTGCATGAAAGCTAGCGGTTCAGTCAGTGATCGCAAGGCTAAGTAAAAGTTTCTTGTTTAATGTGGTTTGTTTAATTTGGCTTATCCCAAGTGCATAAGAAATTGCAGGGCGAGTGCAAGTATTCAGTGCAAGGATTCATAGAAAGAAACATGTTTTCAATATGAAAGGAAGATATAAATGAAATCTGCATATTATAAAGAGGGTTCAGTAGATAGCTCTTTTGAGGCAATAGGCTTTATCGTTGATCATAGAAACTCTGCTGAAAATAGATTGCTTCTCAAGCCAATTGGCGGCGAGTTAGTTGCATATATTGGCTTTCCATATTCTGAATTTCATTTGCAGGCAGAAAAGAATTTTTTAGGCTTTGGTGCCTACTACAAGTCAGTAGTTTACCCAACATATAGAGAAGTTCCCTATTCTTAAGAGGGACGTTGGTGGAACCTATGTACTATTAAAATATTACTTTTGGATCGGAAGTAAAGCTTAATTAATCTGCTTTGGTGTGCGTGAGCCCAAAATCAAACCAATTAATGCAATGATGCAAAATCCTGCACTCGCATAAAATGTGAAAGATGCACCGAGTTGATCCCAAAGCATTCCAGCCAATACACTGGCAAGTAACATGGCTAGCCCACTCGTCAGATTAAAGAACCCGTAGGCGGTTCCTCGCAAGTCTACTGGTGCAGTGTCAGCCACCATAGTAGCTAACAAGCCTTGCGTTATGCCCATATGGATGCCCCATAGAGCGACTCCGGCCAAAACGATACTCCAATGATTATCATAGGCGAGGACTAGGTCAGCCATCATTAATATAACAAGACCAATCGCGAGTAGCTTGGTGTGGCTTACAGTGTCAGATAGCTTTCCGAATGGGTATGCAGATGCGGCGTATACTAAGTTCATTGCCACCATCACCAATGGCACCATTGCAATGGGAATGCCACTTTGCTGGGCACGCAGCACCAAAAACGCTTCACTGAATCTGGCGAGTGTGAACACAGCACCGATAGCGACTACTCGCCAGTAGGGCGTACTGAGGCGTTTAAGATTTTCGCGGCAAATCGGGTTGGATCGTTTTTCTTTTTTATGGCGTTCTGTTTCACTTACCCCGAAGAAGAGTAGGGCAACAGCCATCATGCCTGGAATAACCGCGAACCAGAATACTGCGCGGAAATTGTCGACAAAAAGCAACATTAAACCGACGCCTAACAGTGGCCCCAGAAAGGCACCAACGGTATCAAGTGATTGTCTTAGCCCAAAGGCTGCACCACGTAGGTGTGGTGGGGAAATGTCGGCGACTAGAGCATCACGCGGTGCGCCGCGGACACCTTTGCCAATGCGATCCAGCAGACGCGCGCTGAGTACAAGCCCTATTGTGGGCGCTAATGCAAATAGCGGCTTGGACAACGCGCCCAATGCATAGCCAAACAATGCCAGTGCTTTACGTTTACCTAAGTAATCACTCAAGACGCCAGAGAATACTTTGATGATGAGTGCAGTTGATTCAGCAAGCCCTTCAATCAAGCCCACCGCGAGGGCGCTTGCCCCAAGCGTAGTTACCATGAATAAGGGCAGCAGGCTGTGAATCATCTCTGAGGATATATCCATCAGCAAACTGACGAAGCCGAGCACCCATATGCCAGCAGGAATCTGGCTTAATATACTTTTTTTCATCATCGCAGGTATTCCCAATATCAGTGAATTTGTAAGGCCACTATTGTTGGAGGTTGTGGGTAAGCATTAATTGCGATCAATTTTAAGTATACCTATTGGGACGATTGTTGGTGACTTTCTTTCCACGGCAATAACGTCAGTTATTGGTTGATGGTCAATTTTATTGACTACTGTCGTGGGAGTTGTATTTAGATTCTCTATGCAGCGAGTGACAAAGGCTATGTCTTCCGAAACTATAGGGTTGAATAGATTGGTTTTTGTAAACATAGCGGCGGATGCTCAGCAGTCATTCGCAGAGCATCTTGAATTGAGGAGACAGTGTTTTTTGAGAGATTAGCTAATGTTTAGCTCTGATTTTAGCGATGTTTTTTCTCCACTCATTTAATCGTTCGGATTCAAGTTGCGCTTTAACCTCATCACTAATGTCTATGACTGAGAATTTATCGAAGATCTCCTCTGGCTGCCAGATTGAATGCATGGATAGATCATTTAAAGCTACGGAATTGTTGTTATACCTGTTCGTAGTTGCCATTTTTTATCTACCTTTAAAGTGGAAGTAAGTATGGATTGCCAATTACACTGATTATGAAAATACTATGAAATAGCCTAATGGATTTTGATTTTAATCAATTTTTTTGCAAAAAATTGGCTACTGTTAAGAGGTTAATTGGATAGCCTCTTTATCATTTTTTATGGGTAGCAATAGGTTTTTAATCTCAGTGAAGCATATACGCCCTGCGGCATCTTTCCACCTAAAATAGTTGGCTGATATTTTTTTAACACAAGTGCGTTCTTTATGTATGGTGCGAGATTTTGTACCATCTTCTAGCATGATAGGCATGCCTCTAGGTATGGTGATGAATAAGTGCGGCATCATGAAATATCCACTGATGAGTTTTTTGCAAAAAAGTCGCTTGAATACATTTCGTTACTCCTTAGTCGAGTTACTACTCAAGTGAAATAACTGCTGATGATTAATGTGTAGGCTAGGGCTGCATAAAACATATCTACCAATCAATGTCATGTAATCAATCCTGCCTCGATCTCAGCTACATTAGCTTTTAGGCTAATTGAGGTGAGTTAATTTATCTCAACTGATAGAAGTTAATTTAACGAGATTTCATGTAATTTTTATGACAAGGATTCAGTTTTTAAGAATGCAATATTTGAATAAGAAATAGCAAAAACTTTTCTTGCATAGTTTTGTCATACCACTTGTGCACCAGCGGTTGGGAGTAGGCGAATAGATATACTGCGGCAATGAGGCTGGCATGAAATGGAAAGGTAATGCTGATGCGTTGGCCTATGTAGGTGCTATGTTTTTTTGAGTGTATTGACTAGCCATAAGCTAGGTAAAGGAGGTTTAAATGAACCGACGACTGTATTTTATGTTACCTGATACTGATAGCGCTCACACAATGTTTAATGAGCTCTTGCTGGCAAGAGTAGACGCTAATCGTATCCACTTTCTAGCTAATGCTGATGTGCAGCTTGGTGATCTTCCTGAAGCGACAGTTTCTGAACGCACTGACTTGATTGAAGGTTGGGAGATGGGTATGGGGCTGGGTACGCTGGTGGGGTTTGCCGCAGGGTTAATTGCCATCTCAATTCCTACTTGGTGGTATACAAAACCAATACCGGTGATTG
>DAIDAH010000182.1 GCA_027310735.1 Methylotenera sp.
GCAAGCCATCGCACGTATGCGTATTGCGCTGTCTGAAATGATGATTGGCGGCATTAGCACCAATGTACCGTTACATGCAGACTTAATGGCAGATGCTGCGTTTCACCTAGGTGGCACAAGCATTCACTATCTTGAGCAAAAGCTTGGCATCTATAATAAATAAACCTCATCAGTAAGCGGATAACGTATGGCCTGGGTATCGTTAAAAATTGAAGCACAAGATAATACCGCTGATTTAATTAGCGATACACTCATGGCATTGGGTGCACTGTCCGCCATTATTGAAGATGCCAATGCAGAAACCATTGATGAACAACCTATTTTTGGCGAGCCCGGGGACCCCCCACCGGGCATTTGGCAACAGAATCTAGTGAGTGCGCTGTTTGATGAAGGTGTTGATGTCAGCCAAATCATGACTGATCTGCAACAACAATCTAAGCTCACCAATCTGCAATACTCTACCGAGATCATTCAAGAGCAAGACTGGGTCAGGGCTACTCAGTCACAATTTGAACCAATTAGAATCACCGACCAATTGTGGATTGTACCAACTTGGCATAGCAGCCCTAGTCCAGATGCGATTAATATCATTCTAGATCCCGGCCTAGCCTTTGGCACAGGCAGTCACCCAACCACGCACCTATGCCTAGCTTGGCTTACGCAAACCGTGTCCGCAGATAAATCCGTATTGGATTATGGTTGTGGCTCTGGCATTTTGGCAATTGCCGCTAAAAAACTAGGTGCTGGCAATGTAGTGGGCACAGATATTGATACGCAAGCAATTCAATCCAGCTTATATAACGCAGAGCAAAACAATGTGGCTGCTGAGTTTTACCATGCTAGCCAATATAAGTCTCATGAGTTTGATATTGTTGTTGCTAATATTTTATCTAGCGCATTAAGCGTGTTAGCACCTGCGCTGGCAAAATCATGTAAAGCTGGTGGGAAAATTGCCCTATCAGGCATTTTACGCGAGCAAGAAGCCGATGTATCAGCCATTTATGCTCAATGGTTTGATATGGAAGCACCACAATATATGGAATCCTGGGTGTTGCTTACTGGCACTAAAAAATGCGCTCCATAACTCATTGCCCATCCTGCCAAACTCAATTTTTTGTTACCGAAGAACAGCTTAACAAGCATCATGGTCAAGTCCGCTGCGGCCAGTGTCTGCACGTATTTGACGCTAGAGAACAATTTATTGATGAAGAGCATGATTACACTGACACTGCAAGCTCAACATCAGATCAGACGGAAAACATAAAGCCCACCACCAGTAGCACCGTCACAACTGATGTCAATGTAAACAATGCAAAAGATAACATCTCTGATGAGATTCAGACTGAAGATCAACCATACAACCCAGATAACCCGCCGGAAATAACCAAGAAACGCAGAATTAATCAAATCTCTATAAAGGCGCGTAATATACTTACGCTACTGTTCGCTAGCACTTTATTGCTAGCCGCTATCGCACAAAGTATTTATTTTTTACGTAATACTATTGCCATATACTATCCAGCCAGCAAGGCTTATCTGACCCAAGCCTGTCAGTCACTGGGTTGTCGCATTGACTTACCTAAGAAAATTGAATTCATCGTGATAGACGATTCAGATATGCAAGAAGATAAAGTCTATGCTGGATTGATGCACCTTTCCAGCACCATCATTAATCAAGCGGCATTCAATCAAGCCTATCCAAATGTGGAAATTACGCTAACAGACACAGAAGATAAACCTAAATTACGGCGCACTTTCACACCAAACGAATATCTGTCAGAACACACAGATATTACAAAAGGCATCACGGCTGGTGAAAATATTAAAATTCAACTTGCCATCACTACCGCTGGCATTGCGGTTGCCGGTTATCGCGTATTTGTGACTTATTAATAAAGACATACAGCTCTAATGAAAATCATGAGGTTGATTTAGTCAGTTTACATAGCTATTTTCTGCAACAGTTCTGTACTATGTAAGTCATAGATTGTGTAGTACTTATATAAATAACTTTAGGAGATTGATCATGTGGACAAAACCAGCTGCTACTGAAATGCGTTTCGGTTTCGAAGTAACAATGTACGTTTGCAATCGCTAAGATTGAAAGTCTGCCAGATTGCTTAAACCAGTCTGGTAAACAACAAAAAAGACGCTTAAGCGTCTTTTTTTCATTATATAGCATGCCATTGCAAATTACAGCTGCTCAAGACACTCCGACTTAACGGCATGAATTGCATTCATCAGACATTCAATGGCAAGCTCTCTAGCATAGGTTTTACGCCAAGCCAATGCGATTCGTCGCACAGGTACTGGTGCGGCAAAAGGAATAACCTTTACTAATGGATTGATATAGCGGTCAGCAGCTGCACTGCAAGGCAACACCGTAATACCAAGATTCGACGCGACCATGCTACGAATTGTCTCCAACGAATTACCTTGTAGCACCTGCCCCTTATGCAGCAAGTCAGGACAAGCTTGCAATACTTGATGACTGTAACAATGTCCGCTATTCAATAACAATACATTTTCATCCATTAGCTCATGTGCCTGAATGGATGTACGGTCTGCCCAATGATGGTTAATGGGCACCATCACCACGTATTTCTCATCGTACAAAGGCTGAGTAACAACACCCGGCATATCAAACGGTAAAGCAACCACAGCTGCATCAATCACACCGTTTTTAAGCTGTATTTCAAGTTGTGCCGTTAAATTTTCTTCAATACTTAATGGCATCTCTGGCGCACTTAGACGCAATATCGGGATAATTTCAGGCAGTAAATAAGGACCTACCGAATAGATCAGACCCAGTCGAAAAGCACCGCCCAACTGATTACTACCCTGTTTAGCAATGTCTCGAATCTGGGCAACTTCCTCAAGTGCTCGTGTCGCTTGCGCAATGATTTTCTCACCTATCGGCGTTGCACTCACATCATTGCGGTTGCGCTCAAAAATCAACACGCCGAGATCTTCTTCCAACTTCTTGATAGCTAGACTGAGTGCAGGCTGGCTTACATAGCACCTTTCGGCAGCGCGTCTAAAATTACGCTCCTTTGCGACGGCAATGACAAAGCGCAATTCACTTAACGTCATAACTAAAACAGCTCAATCAGGTCGTTCAATTAAGATCTAACCCAGCTTGCACTAATTCAGCGGCCCGTAACACGGCGCGCGCTTTATTTTGCGTCTCGATCCATTCGCTCTGCGGCACTGAATCCGCCACAATGCCAGCGCCTGCTTGCACGTAGAGCGTATTATCTTTAATCACACCGGTTCTAATCGCTATCGCCACATCCATATCGCCATTAAATCCCAAATAGCCAACCGCGCCGGCATAAATACCACGCTTGCTAGGCTCCAACTCGTCAATAATTTCCATCGCACGCACTTTAGGCGCGCCACTCACCGTACCTGCCGGGAATGTAGCCTTAATCACGTCAATTGCATCCATACCAGGCTTCAGTTGACCTTCTACATTGCTCACAATGTGCATGACGTGTGAGTAACGTTCAATCATCATATTGTCAGTCACTTTTACTGAGCCAGTGACAGCGACACGACCTACATCATTGCGACCGAGATCCATCAGCTGCACATGTTCTGCACGCTCTTTAGGATCAGCCAATAACTCTTCCGCCAGTGCAACATCTTGCTCGCGCGTTTTGCCGCGTGGCCTTGTACCTGCAATCGGACGTGCCGTGACAGTACCGTTTTCCAAACGCACCAGAATTTCCGGCGATGCGCCTACAACATGATGATCACCCATGTCGTAATAGAACATATAGGGTGATGGGTTCACGCTGCGTAGTGCGCGGTAAAGCGACAATGGTGGTGCAGAGAAAGGTTGTGACATACGCTGCGACAATACAACCTGCATAATGTCGCCATCTAAAATGTATTGCTGTGCGCGTTTCACAGCGGCCTTAAAGTTTTCTTCGCCGAATTCTGAGCTTGCTTCGGTTTTTTCTGTTGGTAATGACTCAGGAATCGCCACCGTTTTTCTAAGCTTTTTCACCAACTCGCATAAACGCAGATGGGCACTTTCATACGCATTCGCTTCGACTGGGTTGGCATAAACAATGAAATAAAGCTTGCCGCTTAAATTATCGACGACTGCTAACTCCTCTGACACCATGAGCAGCACATCCGGCACCTCAACCACATCTGGTTTAGTGGTATTGGCTAGGCGTCGTTCAATATAACGCACCGTTTCATAGCCAAAATAACCTGCCAAACCGCCGGTAAATCTAGGCAAACCTTCATAAGGCGGCACTTTAAAGCGCGCCTGATAACTTTTAACAAAATCTAGGGGATTGGTATTTTCAGCTGATTCAACGACAGTGTCGTCCTCAAGCACTTGCACATGATTACCATGTGCCACGATGCGTGTTTTTGCTGGCAAACCAATAATGGAATAGCGCCCGAAGCGTTCAACGCCCTGAACGGATTCCAACAAATATGAAAAAGGCTGATTCGCCAATTTCAGATACAAGGATAACGGTGTATCCAAGTCAGCGAATGTTTCCAGCACTAGCGGAATACGGTTGTAGCCTTGTGCGGCTAAAGTATTGAACTCAATTTGATTGATAGTACTAAACATAAATTTCTCACATATAAATAGGTTGAATGGCGTTAGTAAAAGACTGCGTTAAGCTCGCCACCATCGCCAACTATTTGCTTTAAAAAAATTCATGTTCATGCTTTCTTGCGTCCATACTCTCTAGGGGTTAGATGCGTTCAATCAAATCAAGCGCATCACCAATATTATTGATTAATGCATTCACTGCGCAGGCATCGATTTTCCGCCCTTGGTTGTAACCATAAGGGATGGTAAATATGTAGCAACCTGCGTTACTTGCAGCCGCCACGTCTGTTTTAGAATCGCCAATCAGCAGCGTATTTGCTACAGCAACGCCTAATTTTTCACAGATATAAAGAATCTGGTCAGGGTCAGGCTTCTTTTTAGACAAAGTATCGCCCGACACTACCATCTCAAAGTACTGCAACAGATCATTGACCGCCAACAACGGCATAGTAAAGCTTGCCGGCTTATTGGTCACACACGCTAAACGATAACCAGCCTCTTTGAGCGCCTGCACACCTGCAACCACGTGCGGATACGGTCTGCTTTCTGCTACATTCTGCGCATAATATTTAAAGAACAAATCATGCGCTTTCGCAAACAACGTTGCATCTGGCTCGCCATCAAGTTCACCAGTTAAGCAACGTTTAATGAGTATAGCCGCGCCTTCTCCAATGTAAGACTCAATCTGCGCTTGACTCAATACTGGCATACCAAGGTCTACCAGCATACGCCCAGCTGCTCGTGCCAACTCTGGCGCAGAGTGCACCAGAGTGCCATCAAGATCAATCATGATGGCACTGACTTTGAGCTTTTGCTC
>DAIDAH010000183.1 GCA_027310735.1 Methylotenera sp.
TACAGAGTATGCTATCTTACATTGCATGCCTGCTACAGGCAATGGAGCTGATATATTTAGACTAAAAGACAAACTCACTTACCGATGAATTTATATAAACTATGAATCAATTATTATAAAAAAGTTGGCAGGCATAGGCGTGTAATTTCGCTACAATATAACCATGAAACTTCACCTTACACACTCAGATGGAAACAACCTCATTACAGGCTACGGTGATGGATGGGTTGAAATCAACAAGCAACGCCATACCAATAGTCTGATCGTTCTACCGAATCAACTCATACAAAATTGGGGTGTAGCAAATATTGAAAGTATTCAGGCTGAGGATTTTGAACAAATTGTCAGTCACCAACCGGACGTTGTGCTCTTAGGCACTGGTAGTCGTCACAAATTCATACACCCTAAATTGAGTGCCACACTTACGAATGCAGGCATCAGCTTAGAGTGTATGAGTACAGATGCGGCTTGCAGAACTTACAACATCTTAATGGCCGAAGGCAGAAACGTTGCGGCCTGTTTAGTACTTTAATAGTGATGACTATTTAAGGTTTTTGCTGGAAAAAACCAAAGTTGCATTCGTACCACCAAAACCAAAGCTGTTAGACAATGCAGTTTCAACCTTGATATTTTTAATTGGCTCACGAACAACATTTAAACCTTCTGCAACTGGGTCCAAAGTTTCAATATTGGCAGATGCAGCAATAAAACTATTCTCCATCATCAGCAATGAGTAAATGGCTTCATTCACACCTGCAGCACCTAAGGCATGACCTGAAAGTGATTTAGTAGAGGCAATGGCAGGATTCTGTTTCAACCCATTTTCACCAAACACTTCACGAATCGCCTCTAGTTCCTTGGTATCACCGACTGGCGTGCTAGTGCCGTGTGTATTGATGTAATCAATATTACCTTCAACACCCTCAAGTGCTAGACGCATACAGCGAATAGCACCCTCACCGCTTGGTGCAACCATATCATAACCATCAGAAGTTGCACCGTAACCGACCACTTCAGCATAGATTTTCGCGCCGCGTGCTTTGGCATGTTCATACTCTTCAAGCACGACAATGCCACCACCACCAGAGATTACAAAACCATCACGGTTCACATCATAAGTACGTGATGCCTTATCTGGAGTTTCATTATATTTACTGCTTAGTGCGCCCATTGCATCAAACATAAATGACAGCGTCCAATGCTCTTCTTCTGCACCACCGGCAAATACAATGTCCTGCTTGCCCATTTGAATTTGCTCTACACCAGCGCCGATACAGTGCGCGCTTGTTGAGCATGCCGAACTAATACCGTAATTTACACCTTTGATTTTCGCCCCAGTTGCCAAACAAGCAGACACGCCACTCGCCATAGCCTTGGTCACCATGTAAGGCCCTACACGGCGCACACCTTTCTCACGCAGCGTATCAATGCCTTCTAGGATACTTTCATGTGAAGCACCACCAGCGCCAACAATCAAACCTGTGCGCACATTTGACACCATCTCTTCAGGCAGAGTGGCATCAGCAATGGCTTCTTGCATAGCAAGCCATGCATAGGCATGACCTTTGGCCATAAATCGTAATAATTTACGATCAATCAGTTCTTCTAAATTCAGATTTTTGATTGAGCCTGCCACATGTGAGCGTAAACCACGCTCAGCATACTCTGGCTGATAGGTAATTCCTGAGCGGCCTTCACGCAAGCTCTCTAAAACTTCTGACTTATTGTTTCCTAAACTGGAAACAATGCCCATACCAGTGACAACAACACGACGCATTATCGTGCACTCCTATAAAGAAATTATAATTATTCTAAACTTGAATTTAATGAATTAAAAATTATCTGTACGTGTAAATAAACCCACACGCAGATCTTTTGCAACATAAATCTCACGCCCGTCTACTTCCATACGCGCATCGGCAATCCCCATTACCAATTTGCGCATAATGACGCGTTTCAAATCAATCGTATATGTGATCTTTTTATGTGTAGGTAGCACTTGTCCAGTAAATTTCACATCACCGGCTCCCAGTGCACGACCACGACCAGGACCACCCATCCATCCTAAAAAGAAACCAACTAACTGCCACATTGCATCTAAACCCAAGCAACCAGGCATCACAGGGTCACCAGTAAAGTGACATTCAAAAAACCATAAATCAGGTTTAACATCCATTTCAGCAACAATTTGCCCTGCACCGTATGCTCCACCATCTTCAGTGATAGAAACAATGCGATCAAACATCAACATCGGTGGCAATGGTAACTGCGCATTACCTGCACCAAACATCTCTCCACGGCCACACTTAAGTAATTCCTCTTTTGTAAAACTATTTTGTTTTTGCATGATTTTTATTTGAACATTATTAATGTTAGAAAATTTCCCCTGCATCTAAATATAGACTGTATTTAGACACTTTATGTCCTTAGGACATTAGGGTGAATTATCCTCTATTTTCACCTACAATGGGTTATGCAAATGCAAGGTATTGAAAAAGCTGTCCAAAATGCAGTATAAAAACATACAAATACAGTGCAAATTCCCACTATTTTGGTTAGATTGACATGAAGAAAATCACATTGAAAATGGCTTGTAGGCGGCATTTCATCCACACACCACTTTGATTACATTTAGCAGCCCTCGCTCCAAGATACCAATCAAACAGCTCCTACCTTGCTGACACTTACAAAGTAATTGACTAAGTTGGTTCGAAACATCTTATAAACTAGATAGCAGCCTAACGAAAATTAGACTACTTAAATCTAAGACTAGATTACCTATTTAGGTGTAAGTAATAATAACTGGAAGAAAACAATCACTACCGACATATCCGTCCAATTAAAAATTTACGGTATTCTAAAAGCCTAAACTATCAAGCAAATCATCAACTTGCTCTTGATCTGCCACAACATCTACGGCATCAGGATCAATTTGCGGTCCATTCAACAATGAAGCACTAACTTCTCCCGACTTCTTAACTACATCTGAATCTTTTTTGCCAACTGATGGAGAAAAATCAATCAAAACCTGAACCAATTGTTTTTCCATATCTTGCGCCAGTGAAGTGATTTTTTTAATCACTTGGCCTGTTAGATCCTGAAAGTCCTGAGCCATCATAATATCCATCAATAGCGCTTTGGTTTCAGTCGTATTTTTTCCTGTTAAGGCTAAAAACTCAAGCGTATCTCCAGCCACTTGATCGTATTCACTTTTCAATGATGCATTTCCGAGTACTTCCTTCCAGCGCTCTTCCAACTCCGTGGCACCCGCAGCTAATTCAGTTTGCAGTGGTATTGCAATATCCGTTGCATTCAACACACGCTCAGCAGCCTGCTCTGTCATACGTGCCACATAGTTCAAGCGATCTCGGGCATCAGGAATATCCTGTGCCACTTGCTCTAAAATCTTATCCAAACCCAAGCCGCTTAGACTGTCATGCAACGCTCTTGTCACATGCCCAATACGATTAAGCATTTCCTCACTCTGCGACATCGCAGGTGTAGCATCTGCTGAAACTGTTTGCTGCTGAAGTTCGCCGTTCATACTTAACCTCCAGCCTTCTCAAGCTTCTCGAATATTTTAGTTAATTTTTCATCAAGTGTTGCTGCTGTAAATGGCTTGACTACATAGCCACTTGCACCAGCCTGAGCTGCAGCAATAATATTTTCTTTTTTAGCTTCGGCCGTCACCATCAGTACGGGCAAATGCTTAAGCTCTGGATCAGCACGAATATGCTGCAACATAGTCAAGCCATCCATGTTTGGCATATTCCAGTCTGAAACAACAAATTCAAATCCACCACCTTTAAGTTTACTTAAGCCAATAGCACCATCTTCGGCCTCATCAACATTGGTGTAGCCAAGCTCTTTGAGCAGGTTACGAACAATCCTGCGCATGGTTGAAAAATCATCCACGACAAGAAATTTAGTATTTGGGTTTGCCATGCATTACTCCATTAACAACAGTCGTACTTAATATTCAAAATCAACTATTTTAGTATTTTTAACTACCAGCGATTTTTACACGAGTTTAAATATAAACTACAAACAAACATTATATCTATTTCATCCACATGCTCATACTGGGCTATACACGCAAAGCACGAGAACTATTGGCGATAAGGTAATTCAGCACAAGTTTTGGTAATTCTTCCAGATGCGCAACTTCATCGACTCCACCTTGGGCAACAGCCTCCTTAGGCATACCATAAACCACACAACTTTCCTCATTCTGAGCGAAATTATATGCACCTGCATCCCTCATTCTGGCCATACCAGCTGCACCATCCTTGCCCATTCCAGTTAAAATAACGCCAATTGCATTTTTACCAGCCAATTCAGCAGCAGAATCAAACAGAACATCAACAGAAGGCTTATGACGGTTAACTGGTGGGGCATCACTTAGCTCGGTAACATAATTAGCGCCACTTCTCGCCAATAACAAATGTTTATCGCCCGGCGCAATAAAAGCATGCCCCGGCAACACTCTCTCACCGCCCTGCGCTTCTTTTACGGATATCTGGCATAACGAGTCTAAACGATTTGCAAAAGACTTGGTAAACCCGGCTGGCATATGCTGCGTAATTAAAATACCAGGACAGTCGGAAGGCATCTTTAGCAGGAATGATTTAATCGCCTCAGTACCACCTGTTGAAGCACCAATGATTAGCAGTTTCTCACTACTAATCATTGGATTACGTAGCTTAGCGGGTTCAGAACTACCGCTCGCCACCACTGGATGACGTGATAAAGTTGCAACCTTAGCTTGTGATGCAGCACGAATTTTATCTGTAATTAAATCTGTGTATTCAAGCATACCCTCTGTTATTGACATTTTAGGCTTAGTCACAAAATCTACAGCGCCTAACTCAAGGGCTCGCATAGTGATTTCTGAACCACGCTCAGTCAAAGTTGAAACCATTACCACAGGCATCGGCCTGAGTCGCATTAGTTTTTCCAGAAAATCCAAGCCATCCATTTTTGGCATTTCAACATCTAAAGTCAGCACATCAGGATTCAACTGTTTAATCATATCTCGTGCGACAAGTGGATCTGGAGCAGCACCGACTACTTCCATATCACGCTGACTGTTAATAATCTCAGTCAACAAACTACGAATCAACGCAGAGTCATCAATTACTAGCACTTTAATTTTCATTACTTATTCTCGCGTCCAGATCATCTTTACAGTATTCAAAAGCAATGTGAGCGTAGTAAAAATCGCACACAAAACACTCGGTAGGAACTCAATTAAAACAAATCAACCTCACCACCTACATCAGCAACTTTCAGCTTACTTGCATAAGCTTCCTCGCGTTTAACCAATGTGTCGTTATGCATCACTTTCAATTTTTTAACTAAAACCCTTCCCGTTTTTGGAAAGTAATAAACCTTTCGCGGG
>DAIDAH010000184.1 GCA_027310735.1 Methylotenera sp.
CATCATTGCCGATGCGCCTGGCCATGAGCAATACACCCGTAATATGGTAACTGCGGCATCAACCGCCAACTTGGCCATCATTTTGATTGATGCGCGTAGAGGCGTACTCACGCAAACACGTCGCCACTCTTACCTCGCCCACTTAGTTGGTATTCCACACATTGTGGTTGCTGTGAACAAGATGGACTTAGTCAATTACGACCAAGCGGTATATGACAAAATCTGTGCTGACTACTTAGCATTTGCCAACGAAATTGGTCTGGCACAAAGCAAAATTGCGGCTGGCCACGATATTAGCTTTATTCCGATGTCGGCACTTAACGGCGACATGCTGGTAGATCGTTTGGATAGCATGCCTTGGTACACTGGCCCAACAATGATTGAAATACTGGAAGCGACACCGCCAGCACATTCAGAACATGCTGAACCGTTCCGTTTTCCTGTGCAATTTGTTTGCCGTCCACATGCTTCTGACAATCCAGAGTTACATGACTTCCGTGGCTTTATGGGGCGTATCGAATCAGGTGAAATCTCGGTTGGTGATGCTGTCACTGTATTGCCAAATGGCTATACCTCTAAAGTAAAAGCCATTCAATTAGGTGAAGCGCAATTACAGACGGCAACAACCGAGCAAAGCGTCACCCTGCTTTTAGAGGACGAAATCGACACTTCACGTGGCGACATGATTGTAAAATCAAGCGAAGCGCAAGAACCTGTAAAACAGATTAATGCCTTTGTGTGCTGGTTATCTGAAACACCGATGTCAACAGCGCGCACTTACATCGTGCGCCATACGACACGTGAATCTAAAGCTAAAGTCGGCTCAATTCAGTACAAAGTAGATGTGAATACATTAGAGCAACAAGCGACTACTGATCTGAAAATGAACGATATTGCACACGTGACATTCAAATTAGCACAACCGTTGATGGTCGATAGTTATAGTGTCAACCGTGCAACAGGCGCATTCATTATTATTGATGAAAGCACCAATAATACTGTTGGTGCAGGCATGATTGTTTAATCTATATCAATACCCTAGATACTCAACCAGACTAAAATCTATTAAAATAACGCTTTAACTTCTAAAGCTGTACGAGGAATAAAAAATGACTTATGTCGTTACCGAAAACTGTGTTCAATGCAAATATACTGATTGTGTTGATGTTTGCCCTGTCGATTGCTTTGTAGAAGGTCCAAACTTCTTAGCCATTAATCCAGACGAATGTATTGATTGCACATTATGTGTAGCAGAGTGCCCAGCTGAAGCGATTTTCGCTGAAGATGACGTTCCAGCAGATCAGCAAGAATACATTGCGCTAAACGCTCGTCTAGCTCAAGTATGGCCTGTCATCACAGCGCGCAAAGCACCGTTGGACGATGCTGACGCCATGAATGGCGTACCAGGTAAACGTGATCTACTGATTGAGTAATTCATCAGTTGACCAACAAAAAAGGAGGCCTCGCCTCCTTTTTTGCTTTAACTGCCATTCACATTAATCACAGCAAGCCATGAATCCCCCGCTTAAATTCCTGCAGCACTACCCAACGAGCCTGCAAGATAAAATTCGGCAATTACAAGCGCAAGATAGGCTGGGCGAGTACATTACGCAACGCTACCCAGAGTCGCACACCATACAAACCGATAAAGCCCTGTATCAATACAGCAATGAAATTAAACAAGAGTTCCTACGTAACGCGCCAATTTTAGACAAAGTACATTACGACAGTAAACTAGGCATTGATCATCATGCACTAGGCCTAAATACGGCCATTTCGCGCGTGCAAGGCGGTAAGCTAAAAGCAAAAAAAGAGATCAAAATCTCTTCATTTTTCAAATCGTCACCAGCTGAATTCTTACGCATGATTGTTGTGCACGAACTGGCACATCTGAAAGAGCGCAACCATGACAAGGCCTTTTACCAAATATGCCAATACATGGAGCCTAACTATCACCAGCTAGAGTTTGATTGCCGCGTGTATTTACTGTGGAAAAGTGACACTAAAGCAACTACCCCCACGAACTTACTTCAGGTATAGATCTTTAGCGAATGGCGTGCTACAGCTTTTACCGCGCGCCGAAGCTTCCCATTGATCCAGCAACTCTTTTTGGTAGTCTTTACCATGCTTTAAAGCCAAAAAAGCACGCACCTCATACACATCAGCAAAACCATTTTTATCGGTATCCATCATTGCTATATTATCTTCTACCGAAGGCCCTGTATATTTAGTCTCTTGAACGGTTAGCGCACTCAACACCCCTTCGGCATACACAAATGTAGCAACAGAGTTAAGGCAACACATAATAGATAATTGTAATATCAGCTTTATCGGCTTATATACTCGCATGGTTTTCCTTAAAAGACTGATGTTAAAACCGCTAGTTTAAGACCAATAGCACAATTTACTCTGTGACTTAAAGCACATTATGGATAGGCACTATCTGATGTTGCGCGATTTTTTCTTTCCATTCAGCTGGCCCTGTAATGTGCACTGAAACACCTTGAGCATCTACTGCCACCGTCACCGGCATATCCAGCACGGTAAACTCGTAAATGGCCTCCATCCCTAAATCGGCAAATGCAATCACCTCAGCCTTTTTAATCGCCTTGCTAACTAAATACGCCGCACCACCCACAGCCGTTAAATATACAGAATGATGCTTAGCAATAGCCTGAATCGCCACATCACCGCGCTCAGCCTTACCCACCATGCCAATCAAACCAGTTTGGCTGAGCATCAGCTCAGTAAAATCATCCATTCGCGTGGCCGTTGTAGGGCCAGCTGGGCCTACAGCTTCTTCTCGTACAGGGTCTACAGGCCCCACGTAGTAAATAAAACGATTTGTGAAATCTACCGGCAGTTTCTCACCCGCCGCCAACATTGTAGCAATACGCTTATGTGCAGCATCGCGGCCTGTCAGCAACTTGCCACTAAGTAATAACGTTTGTCCAGGCTGCCACTGCTGCATTTCTTGTTTGGTAATGGTATCCAAATTCACGCGTAATGCAGCCTCGCTTGGTGCCCAGTTTACTTGTGGCCAATCATCCAGACTCGGCACATCAAGCACTGCGGCACCATTTCCATCCAACTCAAAATGTACGTGCCGTGTCGCAGCACAATTAGGAATAATTGCCACCGGCAAGCTGGCCGCATGGGTTGGGTAATCCAGAATTTTGACATCCAGCACCGTGGCTAGGCCGCCCAAACCTTGCGCACCTATACCTAAATTATTCACTTTCTCAAAAATTTCCAACCGCAACTCTTCTACGCGATTACTGGCGCCTTTTGCCTGAAGTTCGTGCATATCAATCGGTGCCATCAGCGACTCTTTCGCAAGCAACATGGCTTTTTCTGCCGTGCCGCCAATACCGATTCCCAACATGCCCGGAGGACACCAGCCTGCGCCCATCGTAGGCACAACTTCTAGTATCCAATCCACAATACTGTCATTGGGGTTGAGCATGGCAAGCTTAGCTTTATTTTCAGACCCACCGCCCTTTGCGGCAAGACTGACTTCAACCTTATCACCAGCCACCAATGACACATGCACCACAGCGGGCGTATTGTCTTTAGTATTTAGGCGCTTGCCAGCAGGATCATCCACCACAGAAGCGCGCAATTTATTATCTGCTAACCCATAGGCACGGCGCACGCCTTCATTCACCATTTGCTCTACATTGAGCGAAGCATCCCAAGCGACTTGCATCCCCACTTTAACGAATGCAACGACAATGCCTGTGTCCTGACAAAGCGGCCGCTTGCCCTCGGCACACATGCGTGAATTCGTTAATATCTGGGCAATTGCATCCTTAGCTGCTGGCGACTGCTCTGCCTCATATGCCCGACCCAAAGCCTGAATATAGTCTACTGGATGGTAATAAGAAATATATTGCAGCGCATCGGCAATACTTTGAATAAAATCTTCTTGTTTGATGGTTGTTACCTTGCTGGATTTCATGTTCAACACACGCTATAAAAACGACTGATTTTTGATTGAATACTCACTAAAACTTCCTTAATTACTGATTACGTTAACGCCTTGAAATGTATATTACTACGTTAGAGATTGATACTGCAAAAAGCCATTTTCAAGCTAGAAAACAGTTAGGCCTATGCATGCAAGAAATACACTAGATTAAGAAAACTGGTTTGCTATTGATATTGTATGGGCTAAGCAGCAAATGAATGTGATTATATGAATTACACATGCACTTCAATTTACCATAAACAAATAAGCTCGCACCAATCTGACGCACTAAAATCTGCGTTCCAAACGTTATTTTTATAACCTATTGCTTATATGAAGAAAATAATATTTGGCGTAAATATTGCTTATGTTACCGACATCAAAAATAACCATTGTGGCCGCACCCTGTAGCTAGGCTAGCTTCACCTAAGTCAGGCTACATTAACCGAGCTTTTCAACGGCCAAATGGTGAATCTATTTTTGTATTGCAATCACAAACAAACGCGTTTAACAGGATTTACATGAACCTCCATACACACGACTTCGGCGCAATTAGTGACCGCATGCAGACTAACGACAATAAGTTAGTGTCAGCCGAGTTTCGAGACTACTCCATCACCAGTGCATTTCAACCAATTTTCAGCTTGTCCCATCGGCACCCAGTAGGCTACGAAGCGCTATGCCGTGCAAAATCTTCTGATGGCATACCAATATCGCCAATTGCATTATTTGATCAGGTTAAAGATGAATCAGACAATGTAGTGCTTGATCGACTGTGTCGTGCGGTGCACGTGAAAAACTTTTCAAGATTTACAAGTAAATCATGGATATTTCTCAACGTGAATCCACTCGTGACGGTACTAGGTAAAAATTACGGCTCATTCTTTAAAGAAATGCTGGAAAAAAACAACATCTCACCAAACCAAGTCGTTATTGAAATTCTTGAAAAAAAGATTTATGACGAGTCAATTCTCGCGGCAGCGATTAATTACTATAAAGATTTAGGATGCCTGATTGCGATTGATGATTTTGGCGCATCTCATTCAAACTTTGACCGCATCTGGAATATAAAACCGGATATTGTGAAGTTTGATCGCTCTATTATCATACAGGCAGAACAATGCCCTATTGTTCGCAAAGCCTTACCCAATATGGTCGCACTTATTCAAGATATTGGCTGCATTACACTGATGGAAGGCATTGAAACTGAACAACAAGCACTAATTGCCATTGATTCCAATGTCGATCTAGTGCAAGGCTACTATTTTGGCTATCCTGCGGAACATCTTGTGGATCCATTCAATCAGGATGACACGCTCTTTCGACTCTCAGGAAAACATAATGAGATTTCAACCGTAACTAAATCACGTTACCAAGAGTTAGTCGACTCACCCTTAACCGAATTCAAAGCAGCATTACAA
>DAIDAH010000185.1 GCA_027310735.1 Methylotenera sp.
GGCGCAATTCTGCGATTAACTCTGGGCCATTGGACGCACCAGCAATACGGTCGATGTCCTCACGCTTTCTGGGGCTAATCAATGATGAGGAAATAACGCGCAAGTGTCTCGGGTTGCTAGTGCCTGAGAATTGTCTGGCGGCTTTAGATGTATAATCCTCGGTGTCGGCAAGGGTCAATTCTGCAAATATTGGGAGTTGGCCTTTTTCCATTATTTGCTCCCTGCTAACAGGTTGCGAACATCTGCCACGCTCCATGCAAGGCGGCCATTGATACGCACTGGACGGATGGGGCCGTTCTCAAGGCAAGCCCACTGCCTTAATGTTTGATTCTTACGGTTTAAGTGAAATGCGGCTTCGTTGGTATTGAATGCTGTTCGTGTTTCTAAGTCCAGCGGTGTGAAATATGCTTGCTTTGCTGCTAGTGCTGTTTTAACGTCTTGCTGTAACTGATTAACTGTTGTTTCCATTTTGAACCACCTTTTCGCATTGCTGCGTGTTGAAGATGATTCATTTTTGGCGTTTCAATTTAATGGCGAAAATAAGACGGAATAACGGCGATATATTGCTTACATCTGGCGAAAATATGGCGGAAACTTACTAAGATTTGCTAGATGTAAGGTGAAAATATGGCGGAAACTTAAATATCATCCGCCCCCCCTAACAAGTCAGCCTTATACATTGAGCGAGGGGGTAGGTTGTTTCTTAATACTCTATGACAACGTGCTAAGTCCCAATTTTGATTGCCATTTTTCATAAACCAGATTCCAGCTTTGTATGGGTTAAATTTAGCCCTGCCTTCTTTAGCCATCCTTAATTGGTTTCTAGCGGCTCGCTCTGCCCATCCTTTCCATTTGCCACTAGCAGGAAACATTTTTTCTAATGCGGTTACTGGTACTGGGTCAAATAGCGCGGCCAGCAATTTGTCTTGGTCTAGTTCCACATTAAGGGTGGGCGTGGTGTCAGCTTGAGCTATTGGCGCGGCTTCAATTGGTGCGATTGCCAGCACAACTTGTGCCATTGTGGCTAATTCACGAGGGATGTCATATTTAACATGGCCGCACCATGATGCAAATTCATCAAGTTTTAACCCGCACTCGTACCAATTCTCTATATTGAGAATGCATGGTGTTGGGAAGTATGTTCGGTTAGAAGAGTGCTGTCTGATTACGGCAAGACGGTCGTTAAACGAATCGCCTTCATCAAAAGGATGGTCTGCTCCCATCCATGCATTCTCGTCCCTTTTAACCTTTTCTGGCTCGATGTTTAAAGATAGCGCAACAGCTTCCCATAATGTAACTTTAGTCATCAAACGCCATTTTCCCCATCTAGGCAATCTTTCATTATTGCTAGATTTAGGAATATAACTTCCGCGTATTGGCGAAATTGGTGCGGGGGCTTTTGACACTTGTACAGGTTTCTGTCCCGTGAAGTTCGCAGCTTCCTCTTTCACACTTATAGCAGGGAAACGAGTAACGTATTTTTTGAAATCTTCAACTGTTATAAACGCATTCATTAGAGCTTCCCCAGCATAATTAGGACAGGGAACTTGGGCATGATTGAATGGCGTTATTTCGCCATTTGATATGGCCGTATTGAGTAAATCTTTATGCTGAGCTTCTGCATCAATTTGCAATATTTTTGTTTCTGTTACCCGATTTCTCCAATAGACCATCAAGCCCCATTCTGGCCTATATTTGGCATTCTCAAAGGCTTCCGCATATTGCACCCATTCGGATTCCGTCATGCCTTGACGAAATGGCGGCAAGTGATGCCAGATAGCATGAAGCATAGCCCACTCATCATCAGTAAGTTCTTCAGTTCTTGAAGCTGGGATTGCCATATTCTCTGCGGACTGTTTATGTAGATAACTCACAATTTTCTGTGTGGTTTCTGGTAAGTCAGGATGTATGGCCTTGGACAGTAGGTAAGGGATTTCCCGCACAGTCACTTTTGTAGTTCCAGCAGGTAATGTAATTTCAGCGAACATACGCATTCCTTCAACATGCCTTCATTTAATAAGTGCCACCACCAATGCAAGTGAAGGGCTTGCAGGTTCGCACCAGTTAATTAGGCTAGTGCTAGGTGATGGGCTTTACTTGTTAAATCAAATAATTAAATATAACTCTCACTATGCAGTTTTAACCACATGCAATCCAGCTTTTACAGGCTCAAACTTAATCTCGGCCTGCTCTAATATCCAAGCTTCAATTTTAACGTGCCACATACGCAACAAGTCCAGCGGGCGGCGGCGATAATGTTTTTCTGCGATAGCGCTTGGCTTATGTCCCATCACTTGTGCAACAACTCCCGCAGGTGTTTCTGTCCATTCTGCTAGTGAGCCAAACGAACGGCGCAAACCATGTAAGGTTAAGTCTGGGAGTCCAGCGTTAAGTAAAGCGCGTTTATGTGCGGGTGTTGGCTCTGCAATTTGTCCATTTGCGGATGTGGGGCTTGAAAACACCCATTCATTACGCCTTGGCAGGGCTGCCAGTAAATATGCTACATAGGGTGTTAATGGTATGGTGCGCTCACCTTCAACCTTATCGCGTATGGTCATGCTTAACCATTGAAAGTCCACATCAGCCCATTGCAAAGCAGAAAGCTCACGGCGGCGCGCACCAGTAAGCAATAATGATTGTAAGTAGGCAGATAATACGGGGTTGCTTACTTCGCGTATTGCTTTGAACCATGGCGCAAGCTGTTCGCGCTGCAAACAATCGCCTTCTTTGGTGTTCTTGCTTGGCATTTCATCGCGCACCTGTTGCGCTTTACACGCACCACTAGGGACTAAGCCTGCATATTCGGATTGAGAATCGCACCAGTTAATAAAAACAGATAACAGTCGAAAGGCTAGGGCGGCGCGGGTCGGTCTGGTTTCGGCTTCTTTTGCTAACCATTCAGCAATGCATATGCCTGTTAATTCACTTAGTTTTACATCCAGCAATGACGCTAGTGGGGCATCCTCTGTTAAGCCTTTACCGCGTATTTTCTTTTCACCACCAACACGGGCAATGTTTTCGTGGTCGCGTATGCTCCATTCACTCCAGCGTTTACGGCGGGCTTCAATATACAGTGGCCACACCATGCCAAGTGTTAGGGTTTCGTGCTTATCTTGAATTAGCTTGGCAGCCGCTTCGTTTTTCATGGCTTGCGCCTTGGCTTCATCGCTTGCGATTTGGTCGGCTTTTACTTGGCGCGGGTCAATACCTTTATCAGTCATGGCCTTTAGATTTGTAGCTTCAACTTGCGCGGCTTTGATTGAATAGGTGCGAATGTCACCAATGGTAATGCGTAGTGTTTTATTGTTTAGCGAGGTTTCAAATATATAAGACTTTGCGCCAGTGGAGGTCACACGCAAGCCTAGCCCTGTCGTTTTAGCGTCCCAATAAATGGTCTGTGACTTGCCAGCTTTGCACTGGTAGGTTGCTATTACATCGGCTGTAAAGTTCTTTTTAACGTCCTTTACTTTGCTTGTATGGCTAACAGTGGTCATCTTGCTATAATTCCATGTAGGGGCTGTGTAGGGGAATTATAGCAACATAAAGATATATCAATCAACAAGAAATTACATGGCGTTTTCTATAAGTCGTTGATTTATGATGATTGTTGTGTTTTTAGATATGCCTGTCAACACTAATAAATGTAATTTGGTCAGGATTGTGATTCCTGTTGTCGTGGGTTCGAGCCCCATCAGCCACCCCATATTTTCAAGTCTCACTTAGTTTTTTTCTCATTTTATGTTGTTGTGACGTGATTTTATTATCACATTTAAGCTAGGTCTGTAGACTAAGAGCTATCATTTAAAATAATTGATGGGAATGGTCTTTAACGCTATAGTGATGTCAGGTTGTCCTGATCTAAACTTTATGCAAAGGGCTTTTAATGGTGGCATTACGTCCCATTTTGATGATTGTTGATGACGATCCTTTAATTACAGATACTTTACACTTTGTGTTGAGCAAAGATTTTGATGTCTGTGTGGCCGAATCTTATGTGCAACTGAAGAGTTTGTTGCGTCAATTGGATTATCCGCCAGCATTGGCTCTGATTGACTTGGGATTGCCACCAACGCCACATACGCCCGAAGAGGGCTTCAAAGTTATCAGCGAGCTATTAGCGCACTCCCCTACGATTAAAATACATGTGTTATCAGGCCAAAGTAATGATGCGAATGTAAAGCATGCATTGACGTTGGGCGCGGTCGACTTTATTGCTAAGCCTTGTGATGTTGATCGATTAAAGGATCTATTGCTGGCCTCACTCAAAGTTCAAGGTGTTGAGCTCAATGAGGTTAAAGTTGAGCAGGAGCACGGAGGCTTGCTGGGAGAGACTTTGCCTATGCAGGCATTACGGCTTCAGATTTCTCAGTTTGCAGATTCAGCCTTCCCTGTGTTGATTGAGGGAGAGTCTGGCAGTGGTAAGGAATTGGTTGCTGGTAGCTTTCACCAAACGAGCCGTCGTTCGGAGTATCCGTATCTCTCAGTGAACTGCGCAGCTATTTCTCCATTACTGGCAGAATCCATCCTGTTCGGACATGCTAAAGGCGCTTTTACAGGTGCGACTGCGGCACATGCCGGGTATTTTGAAGATGCTGGTGAAGGTACATTGTTCTTGGATGAGATTGGCGAGTTGCCTTTAGAGCTGCAAGCCAAGTTGTTGCGAGTGTTAGAAAATGGCGAATATCAACGCATAGGTGAGACGCAAACACGTAAGAGTGTAGCGCGCATTGTGGCTGCAACCAACCGTGATTTACGTGCTGAAGTGCGTGCGGGTAGGTTTAGGTCAGACTTGTATCACCGTTTAAGTGTGTTTGCTGTAAAGGTGCCACCATTACGTGATTTAGGTGAAGATAAGCACTTATTGCGTAATCATTTTACCGAATTTTATTCGCAGCAGATTGGACAGGCGCCCTTTGCTTTAGATGCTAAGGATCAAGCCCGTTGGCTGGATTACGACTTTCCGGGCAATGTACGTGAGCTTAGAAATATTGTAATTCGATTAATTGCAAAATATGCGGGAAAAACGTTGGGTGAGCATGAGTTGATCGCTGAGTTTGATTTGTCTGAACCAGAATCACACGAAGGCCATTTTAACTTTAATGCTGAGGCGGGGCGGATGGCGCAGGCGCAGCAGCACTTACAACGTCAATCTAATGTGAGTTTGGATGCAGTCCTTAAAGCTTGGGAGCGTGCTTATATTGAATCTGCCATGAGAATTACTCATGGTAATTTAAGTCAGGCTGCAAAATTACTTAATGTAAATCGCACACCCTTG
>DAIDAH010000186.1 GCA_027310735.1 Methylotenera sp.
TCCTAAAAGAAAGCTTGATAGGCATACTGTTAAGCTTGCATCAGTAAACGCTAGCTCGGATGATGAAAATTGGGAGGAGTTTTAGCTATTTTAGTTTAGCGTAGGAGCTGGGTCGCAAGGAGCGTGGCGCACTTGATTGCTCAGGCTGGACGATTCTGCTTGAAGTTTTTTATGCAGTAAAACTAAGGCTCCCTAGTGAGAGTGGCCGAGTTATCGCAGTCTTACTATAAACTTCATATGTAATTTTTTTGTTGCAGTTCATTACGGGAGCGTTGAATTGCAACAGAAAATCCATCGTTTTGGCATACTACGATGTGCTAATTAATTGTACGAAAGTTCCTTATACTTTTCTAAATCTAATACTCCCCGATGCTGGTTTAACTGGTGAAGGCTAGAGTATTGCGTGGATTACACGTTACCTTGGTGCAGAGTTTTAATGACACCATGTGGTGCCCTTGATATAATCCCTAATCACTCTGTGGATAGCCGATATTTATTTTCGGCTATTATGTCTTCGCAATATGTATATTATTGCACTCGAATCGAGTGCGTTGTGTGAGTCAGCCGAGTGTTGTTGAAGTTACTCACATAAGATTTGGTAGATAGAGTTTGTTGTAAGTTACTACTTAAAAGGATTTCATTTTGGCTAATACATTTAATCTACGTCGCTCTGCTACAGTGCTTGCTGTTGCTCTTGTTAGTCTTAGTGTGCTTTCTTTTTTAACTAACGAATGGCTTACAAGCAAGATTAAAAATTTAGATGCTCAATCGCAAGCTTTAGAAGCTAGTACTATTGATGCTCATGCCGTGCGGTTTCATATTGCGCAAGTGCAACAGTTTCTAACAGATGTGAGTGCAACTGGTGATCGTGTAGGATTTTCTGAAGCTGAAACGCACTTTCAAGCAGGAAATAAACTGTTGGATGACTTGGCACTTGAAAATCCTCAGCTTAAAGATGTTATTAGTGATATCCGTAATAAATTTACGGAGTTTAATGACACTGGGAAACGTATGGCAGAAGCCTATGTTGCAGATGGCCGAGAGGCTGGTAATGACATTATGAGAATGCCTGATAGTGGATTTGATGCGAGAGCATTGGTGCTGGTGACGGCTTTGGATAATGTGTTGACCCCGTTGGCAGCTCAAAGTGCGGCTGCAGATGTTCAATTTACCAAGCAGCTTAATCAAATGCGCTGGGTTCTTGCTTTGGTTACCGCCGGAACTTGGTTGTTTGCATTTGTATTATTGTTTGGTGTTTATCGGAAAATTAAAAATAACTTAGGTGCCGAGCCAAGTGAGGTCGCTGCAGTAGCTGAGAAATTGGCTAATGGTGACTTTAGTCATAACTTCCGATTGGATGCGGGGGACGGCGCTAGTGTAATGCGCTCTATGCGTAATCTAGCTAACTCTCTTGGCAACTTGGTGAGCGGTTTAAATAACATTACTGCACAGAATCAAAAATCTTCAGGCGCTAAGAAATTTAATGCCGAAGACTTTAATGGAGACTTTCGTAAGGTTGCAGAGGGGATTAATAGTTTATTGACAATGCAGGGCACTGTGTTACGAAAGACAGCTGTTTGTGTAAGTGAGTTTGCACGTGGTAATTTTGATGCACCTTTAGAGGCTTTTTCAGGTGAGCAAGTTGTTATCAATCAAGGTATTGAGGAGTTGCGTAGTAACATCAAGGCGTTTATTGCTGAAATGCAACACATGTCAGAAGAGCATAGCGCGGGCGATATTGATGTTGTGATTGATACTGAGAAGTTTAGTGGTGCTTACACGGTCATGGCTCAAGGCATAAATGCTATGGTTGGTGAACACTTGCAAGAAAAAGTCGAGATGATTCAAGTAATGCGTGCATTAGGAGATGGTGATTTTACGGCTGAAGTGAAGCAGTATCCTGGGAAAAAAGCGGAAATCAATAAAAATATTGAGCGTTTGGAAGGTAAGTTAAAAGGTATCGTGGATTCGGTTAAATGGGTTACTAATGAGCATGTGCAAGGTAATACAGATATGGCCTTACATGCACATATGTTTAAAGGTGGCTTTAATGAGCTTGCTTCTGCTGTTAATACAATCGTTGCTGGACAGATTGATTTGACTGAAAAAATATTGGTATGTGTTAAGGAGTTTGGAGAAGGTAATTTTGATGCGCCACTTGAAAAATTCCCGGGAAAAAGAGGGTTCGCGAATGAAGCAATTGAGCAAGTGCGTGGCAATCTGAAAGCATTGAATGCTGACGTGCAAATGTTAGCAGGTGCAGCGCGTGAGGGCCGTGTTTCTGTTCGCGCCGATGCTCAACGTCATCATGGGGACTTCCTTAAGATTGTAGAAGGTGTGAATGAGACTCTGGAAATGGTCTCTAATCCAATTGTTACAGTTAAAGCCGCAGTTGAAACCATTAATACCGCAGCCAAAGAAATTGCACAAGGTAATGCTGATCTTTCTCGTCGTACAGAGGATCAAGCTGCGAGCCTAGAGAAAACGGCTGCTAGTATGGAAGAGCTTTCTTCTACTGTTAAGCAAAATGCTGATAATGCTAAGCAGGCTAATCAGTTGGCGGCCGCAGCATCAGGTGTTGCAGTTAAAGGTGGAAATGCCGTGTCTGAAGTTGTTGCTACCATGAGTGCGATTAATACTAGCTCTAAGAAAATTGAAGATATTATTAGTGTTATTGACGGTATAGCATTCCAAACCAATATTCTTGCTCTAAATGCAGCGGTTGAAGCAGCTCGTGCTGGTGAGCAGGGACGTGGGTTTGCGGTAGTTGCAGGTGAAGTTCGGAATTTGGCTCAACGCTCTGCTAGTGCAGCTAAAGAAATTAAAGAGTTGATATCTGATTCTGTAAGTAAAACAACTGAAGGTACCAAGCAAGTTGAGAACGCGGGCAGCACTATGCAAGAAATTGTCACTTCAGTTAAACGTGTGTCGGATATCATCGGTGAAATTGCCGCGGCATCACAAGAGCAAAGTATCGGTATTGAGCAAGTAAACGATGCAATTATGAAAATGGATGATGTCACACAGCAAAATACTGCTTTAGTGGAAGAAGCCGCTGCTGCTGCTGAATCTCTTATGGAGCAAGCGGATGAGTTATTGAATGCTGTGAGTGTATTTCATGTAGATGGTGAAGGCTCTACACGCGCTTTGGGTGGCTCTAATAAGCGTGCCCTAGCTAGTCCAATGAGAAGCGATGTTAGTAAAGCTACACGTTCTTTTTCTAATTTCTCTCCAAATAAATCAACAAAAACGGCGATTAAAGTTGCTGATGATGACTGGGAAGAGTTTTAAGCAATTTTAATGCTTTTGGCATTAAAATTGCTTGTATTATTGAAGCTTTTACATTTGTAGTAAATTGCGATGCGTTAAGGCTGCCGAGGTGTAAGGCATGCATCGCAGTATTTAAGATTAAGTAGTAGGTGAGATTGACGTTGCTTTAACGTACAAAAGTATAAAGCTGGTAGTGTTTAAAGCTTTTATAAGCAGGACAAGTGTGCAACAACGAGGTTGCGCTAATTTTAGTGGTGTGAATTTTTAACTGGAGAAAAGTATGGCTGTTATTGATCGTGTTTTAATTGGCGAAGGTTTAGTGATCGAAGATCGTCCTGATGGTAGTGGTTTGGATTTGAAGAATGTTGCTCACATTGACTTGATCATGGGCCCTCGCGGAAGTGCCGCTGAAGATGCATTTTGCCGTACTTTGACTGACCAAAAAGAAGGTGTGAATGGCTTGCTAGCTATCGTTGCACCTAACATGATGGTTAAGCCAAATACTGTAATGTTTAACAAAGTTACTTTAAAGAACAGTAAACAATCCGTACAAATGTTTGGTCCAGCACAACGTGGTGTTGCTATGGCAGTGATGGATTGTGTTGCTGATGGTACGATTCCTGTTGAAGAAGCTGATGATGTGTTTATCTGTGTAGGTGTATTCATTGACAGTAAAGCTGACATGGATGATCGTATTCAAGATTGGAACTACAGAGCGACAAAAATTGCAATCAAGAGTGCAATTGCTCGTGAGCCAAAAGCAGCTGACCTGCTTAAGGTTTATAAAGCGTCTGCACATCCTTTCGCTGCAAAAAACTAAGTTAGACTTGTGTACTGCAGTGTGTAAGCACTGCGGGACATAACGTTTGCTGATATATAAAGTTATGCATCAGCAAACGTTATGACACTAGCTAATATCAATCGTATTCACCTCGCAATGAAGATTAGAGAAAAGTGCCTTGGCTAACGAAAAAAATCATGATGAGCGTGAGTTTAATTTCACTGCAAACGACTTTGCTAGAGTGCGTAAACTCATTTACAAGCATGCTGGTATTTCTTTGTCAGAAGCTAAGTCGGATATGGTATATAGTCGTATCGGTCGTCGATTACGAACTACTGGATATGACTCCTTTAAAAGCTATCTCGATAATCTTGAAGGACAGAATGACCCCGCTGAGTGGGAAGCTTTCACCAATGCATTAACGACTAACTTAACGTCATTTTTCCGTGAAGAGCATCATTTCCCTATCCTTGCTGAACATCTTGCAAAATTAAAAGCGCCAATTCGTATCTGGTGTTCTGCGGCATCCACTGGTGAGGAGCCTTATACTATTGCCATGACTGCATGTGAGGCATTTGGTACGATGAAGCCACCAGTTGAGATTATTGCAACAGATATCGATACTAATGTTCTTGCCACTGCTGCACGCGGCGTTTATCCATATGAGCGTGTAAGTAAACTATCAGATGCTCGTCGTAGGCAGTTCTTCCAGAGAGGTACAGGAGCACAAGAAGGTTCAGTCCGTGTGCGTAACGATTTGCGTAGTTTGATCACGTTCCAGCAGTTAAATTTGCTTGATGAACAATGGGCTTTAAAGGAGCCGTTTGATGTCATTTTTTGCAGAAACGTGATGATTTACTTTGATAAACCTACTCAATCTAAAATTTTGAGCCACTTTGTCCCGTTGATGAAGCCTCACGCTTTGTTATTCGCTGGACATTCTGAAAACTTTCTTTATGTTTCTAATGCCTTCCATCTACGTGGCAAGACGGTTTATGAGTTGAGTGGTGGTAAGAGTGCTAAGCAAGTGGCAACTCATGCAGGAGAGCAAATTGTATGAGTATGCTAGAAGAAGAAATATCTACGACACTATATTTTGATCGTACCTTCGATTGCGATGCAGCAAAAATATCTCCTGGTGAGTACTATTACACCGATAAGGATATGTTAATTGTTACTGTGCTGGGGTCATGTGTTTCAGCTT
>DAIDAH010000187.1 GCA_027310735.1 Methylotenera sp.
CACTCTGTTTGGTTTGGATTCCTTTAGTGAATTTGTACGCAACTTCAGCGCTGAAATTGATGTTAGATACATTGATCTGATTGGTGCAAAGGCAAAGGCATTGGCATTAAAACGTCAATCACTTGTGGGTTTTGAGCAGCAACGAAAATCCAATATCGAAGAATTGCAAAAACTGGATGCTGAAGAAATTTTGCTAGCGAGCCAATATCGAGTGGGCGCCACCTTTGCACAAGTAGTGATGGAGTTGCGTGGTGATGGCGAAAATGTAGGTCAAATTAGAAGCATTGAAAGCGAGTTGCAACAGCCGCTAGCCACAAAAAGCCAATTGTCCAGTGCAAGTTTACATGCGCTACAGCAAAGCATTCGCAGCAATCTAGAGAGCATCAGCGCCAAGCAGCAAGTGCTAACAACAGCTGGGCAACAAGTATCGTTTAAGCAGTTGTATGAGGCCGTTAGCCAAGTGCAACTCAGTAGCCCAGAATATTGCCCAGCCTGCAAAACCTCTTTGCAGCAAGTCGCGGTAAATCCGTACACGCACGCCAGCGATGAGCTAAAAAAACTTCAGCATTTGGCGCAGTTGCAACAAGAATTGCAACAACTCAATAATATAATCAACCAATCGTTGAATTCACTTTCACAAGACGTGGCAGCTTGTACTGCGCGCTTTGCATTAAATAACGAACTATCCAAATATGTTGTCTCATCAGGCTTGACTGCCACTGTTGATTGGTGGAACTCTCTGCATCAAACCTTGAGTGATGGTTTTACACCATTGCAGCACTTGGAGACGCAGGTTCGTCAACTCGAAGAAACCGACCAAGCGATAGAGCAAGCCACACAGCAACGCACAATTAAGCAACAACAACTTACTAAACTGCGTGAATTTGACACTAAGATTACACAATTTCAGACACGCCGAACCACCGCTAACACTGTTATCACTTCGGCGAATCAGACTCTCGCTAACTTTGAAACTGAAAATGCGCAGCTAATTACAGATGCAGCAGCAGAAATTGTGGTCGTTATAAAAAATAATGTCATCGCCAATGCCTACACCAGCTTTGTTGCCAAATTAAACGACTACAAAAACAATTTGCCATCGCAGTTAGTTGCTGATTTGGGTGATAGAGTTGTAGAGCTTTACAACTCCTTTAATCGAAATGATTTGCCCAGCGAAAAGTTGGCATCTGTTCGGTTACCCTTGTCGCAAAATCAGCGCTTACAAATATCATTTCAAACTGACGCAACTCGTTTTTTTGATGCCCTGCATGTTCTAAGCGAGGGACATATTCGCTGTATCGGTTTGGCGATACTGTTGGCGAAGAACATAAAAGAAAATTGCCCTGTTTTGATTTTTGATGACCCAGTAAATGCCATCGATGATGATCATCGTGAATCCATAAGACGAACGCTATTTGATGATGTGTTTTTTGTGAGTAAACAAATCATCCTCACCTGCCATGGCGAAGAGTTTTTTAAGGACATACAAAACCTGCTGCCTACTGTGCGCGCTTCTCAATCAAAATCATTTACCTTTTTGCCACGTTTAGATGAATCGCATATTCGGGTTGATTTCAATTGCGCTCCTCGGAATTACATCATTTCGGCCAGAAACCATTTAAATAACGGCGAAATAAGAGATGCACTCAGCAAAGCAAGGCAAGCCTTGGAGTCGCTCACTAAGGGTAAACTCTGGCCCTATGTAAATAGACATGGTGATGGAAATCTCAGTCTGAAATTTCGTTCAGTAACTGCGTCAATCGAGCTGCGCAATTTAACTGAACAGCTTAAATCCAAAATTGCAAGAACTGATTTTGGCGATGTAAATAAGGGGGCTGTATTTACATTAATTGATACGCTTCTTGGCACAAACGGTGACTCTCGTGAATGGCGTTATCTAAATAAAGGCACGCATGAAGAGGCAGACCGATCCGAGTTCGATCGGCAATCAGTTCAGCAAATCGTGACCACTCTTGAGCAACTTGACGCTGCTATTTCGTAGAAGCGTTAGTCACGTCATGACTAACAAAAGCAACAAACTGATTCGCACTATTGTGTAATGGTGTTGAAGAGTGGTATATAGCAAAGTGCTTAAGTCCCGATGTAAAGGATTGGTTGGAACAAGCTCTTTTTTGTCAAATAGAGCGCTACAATTAATTTTTTGGTTTCGTAACTGGATTAATCACTTCACCGTTATAAAAAATGCTCGTCTTGCCTTCTTTTTTCACCGTTAGTTTATTGCCTTCTGCAAGAGATTCTACTGTTTCAGCGCAGCCATCTATTTCAGTTTTACCTGTTACAGCTTCTGTTTTAGGGTTAAAAGTAAAGGCGTAAGTGGTCGCAGGGCAAGCGTTCCCATATTCGCCTGTAGACACAACTAGTAAATACTTATCACCAAATCGATAGGCTTTTTCAACGGCAATGTAACCTACTGCTTCTGGGTCACCTACAACATACTCCATTACATTCATTACGCCAGCACGTGATTGGTAATTTAGTTGGTTGCCCCCACTTTCTCCTTTTGAAGCATCTGGTGTCCATAGTGTAAATATGTCTCCAACACCACTATCTGAAACAGGTAACACTTCATATTGCACGTTTGGTGCGGCTGGTATTGCATCAGCCACTGGCAACTGTGTTTGCGGTGTTTTATTGCATGCTGCTAAAGCCAAAAGTATTGCGACTAATGAAAGTTTTGCTTTCATCATAATTCTCCAAGTTTTTTAAATATATGCTGCGGAATATGAGCGCGTCAGTACGCTCGTCTGTATCCTACGTGCTACCTAAAACAGCTTGCGATGCTTCATATTGTGGGCACGTCATTGCCGTTTCTTCCAACCATTGACTAATGGAGTTAGCTTTTAGGATCTGCACCATACTGGTTTGATCCTTTTGTGCCGTCCTGTGCCAGAAATACAATATTTACTATTGGCAATAATAGCCACCATCCACTTCTATTGGTGTCATGTAGCCTGCGAACGCCAACCGCTAATAGCGGCAGTAATAAAGCTATATTTATCAGTCCTTGCATAATTTGAACAGTGTTTAAATCTAATTCCAACATTGCACAAACTACGCCAACCAATATCAATGCCAATAGATATGACAGTTGTGAATACCAAAACTCTTTCCTGCGAGAGCGACCATCAAATTGTGCATACTTTTTCATGGCAAGCATAAACCAGTAAACAGGAACATTTGAATCTGTCGGTACGTCATTAATTGCATTTTCTGATTTAGCAATATTGCCTGACGTGACAACATTCGCTTTCTGAACATTATTTTGAACAAAGCCACAATGTGGACATGTTGGTGCTGTTTCATGAATTTCTTTACCACAACCACGACAAAAAACCATTCCCATAACAACTTCCCCTAATTAAAAATTACGTACTACCTAAAGACGCTAACAACACAATAATCCCTATCAACACTCCAGTTGCCGTCATCCAACGTGGTGACTTAGATTGATTTAATGCGAGTATTCCAAAAAATATGGGAATTGCAGCAAGTAAAATTCCTCCTGCAACCGTATCGCTATCCCACTTGCCAGAAGGCTCCGTCGACATCAAAATAAATGCAATGATGCTACTGATGAATGCGGTCATTGAAGTCCAATGATAAACATTGGGTTCAGGAGTATTGCCTGATACTGGTTGCAATGCCCCACATTGCGGGCATGTTATCGCCGATTCATGAATCTGTTTACCGCATCCATGACAAAAAACCATGCCCATTTTTATTTGCTATTTTGTAAACACGTCACAAGTGCTTGTGGTGCATTCTTATTGCCAGCGGATGCTGCCGTTATTTCTGCCATGGATGCATTACCTATAATTGAGCTGCAGTTGTCCTGAGATAGCGCTTGTTGTGGAGCATCATCACATCCAGCTACAAACATAAGCAGCAGTACTGGAAGTAAATTAAGTTTTTGCATGGATATTCCTTCTGGTTTGAATTTGAATATGGTTGGCACATAAATCCACCAGTTTATTATCGCGTTTGACTAACACTCGACAGTAGTGCGCCATCAATCATTCTTGCACTTGTAGGTGGATTTCATCGCAAATTCAGGAAAGCCTGCTGGTATTGCGCCAGCATTCATTTGTTTGAGTTGTTCTGCGCTGTACTTTTGCTCAACCTCATCAAAAATACAGGAGCAGACGGATCGGCTAGCCCCATTTTGTAGGCAGCCTGATACAAAATTATTTCTCATTTTTGAGGTTTCGCTATTTGAACAAGCGGTTATTGCACACATAAAAAGAATGGTTATTGATATTTTTATTTTCATAGATAATTTTTATGCGTTAGAGACAAGACCAAGAAACACCAGTATTGAAATGATCCCCAGTACCTTACTTAGCTTAAATACAGCGTAAGGCCAAATAATGGCGCTTGGTAAGTTATATCCAAAGTGATAGAAGACACTACCTGGTGGATTGCCTTCGAAGAATGTGAGATATAAAGCAAATAGCAACGCAAACGTGATGTACCAACCTTTAAATTTCAAAACACCATCTCCAATAAATTATTCAGCCATCTTTACAATGATCAACAAAACTCCAGCACCTAGTAGCCACCAAAAACCAATTGCACTCAGCATGAAATAAGCGAGAACGCAGAAAAGAATGACTTGAGCGATGAATTGCATTTATATCCCATAAATTCCTACTATAGTAGGATGAGTAAATCATACCACTAGACAAAAATTCCTCCAATAGGGGGAATTATGGAAATAGTGCATGCTTTTGGTAAAGTGATTCGGCAGTTAAGAAAGGAGGCGAAGCTCACTCAAGAGCAACTTGGTTTTGAGGCTGATTTACGTAGAACTTTTGTAAGTTTATTGGAACTAGGGCAGCAACAGCCCACTTTGACCACTATTTTCAAGCTAGCAAAAGCACTTAACGTCTCGGCTTCTGAAATTGTGCGTTTGATTGAAAATGAGCTAAATAGTGAAGGTGCATAAACAAAGAAAGATGAAAACCTAGGTCTTCATCTTTTAATCACATCAACAGCAGATCAGTAGGGTCTAGCAGTGTTGAACAATTACTGCACTGCAATTGGTGTGTCGGCAGTAGCGTTGTTATTTGCCAATCGTTGCGTTAGCTTAGTTTTCCTTGGCAC
>DAIDAH010000188.1 GCA_027310735.1 Methylotenera sp.
GAATAGTTGCGTGTAATTTTGGTTTTTTTGCTAATAACAATGTGCCACGATGCATGCTGAAACCTGCATAGTTACCAACATTACCAAGTACGCCTATCGTGCCGGCAATCATACGGCTGCCACAATAGTCAGCTACATTTCCTTCAATTAGAATCAGGCCACGTCGCATCTGGTCACCTACGCGGTCACCTGCGTTACCTTTAACAATGACTGTTCCGCCACGCATACCTTTACGTTGTCCAGCAGAGGCACCACCTAAAAAGTCGCCAGCATTGCCATCAATGGTAATTAAGCCATTAAGCATATTGCAAGCGGTAAAGGCGTCAGTATTGCCGTGGCAGTGAATCGCACCTTGCTTCATATTAAAGCCTAAATAAGCGCCAGCATCGCCATCAATCTCTATAGTACCCGTGGTCATATTGGCACCAATATGTTCAAGCTTGTTTGTTGCCTTTTTGAAGCGAATATTTTGCGTAGAGTCGCTAGTTGCTTCGCCAGTAATATCAAATACTTCATCTACCCGTAATTGGCTACTGCCATAGTTCAGTAAAATACCTGCAATTTCAGCAGTTGTTTTGTTTGCAAGGTAATTAGGTGTTAGCGCCGCACAATTAATACTGTGTTGCAGGGATTTTTTTAAGGTAAAGGTGAGCGCGTTCATTGTGCAACTCCACTCATGATTTCATGTAATTTGAAGAGATGTGGCCCCAATTTTCCGCCATAATTACCGGCAGAAATACGTTTTACGCCGCTGCTAGTGCCAAGGTCACAAATGGCTTGTATGCCTACGCGCATTGATTCTGCAATATCTTCAAAGCCTATACCGTCAATCACAATTTCCATCACACTTTCAATTTCTGGGGAGAGTTCACTTTTGGTTGCACCTTTAAGCGTAGGGCAGAACGCATCATTGGTGGAAGCAAACATGGTTTTATATTTACTACCAACTTTTGAGCCTGATCTTACTACGCCACCAGGGAATGGCATGATGACATTAGGAATCTTTTTCATGGCGTCAATCGCGGCTTCAGCGGCTGCAAGCGCGGCTGGCTGTGATGTTGCCAAAATAAGAAAGTTACCGCCACCAATAGCGCGTACCATACCTGTGGTTTCTTCACATAAAAACTCACCGTCCATCACGGGAATGCGCCAATAGCGTTTTGCTTTGCCGCTGATGTTCGGAATAAGTTTGGATGTTTGGTAGCCATCACCAAAGAAGCGTAAATTTTTGCCTAGATTAATGCGGTCTTCACTTTCTATACCTGCAAATGCAGCGGCTGTAGGGCAGGTGAGTATGCATTGCCCCATACGAGTTTCAAGCTGTTGCATCAATACTTTACTACCCATAGCAAACATCAAAATGCTCACTCCAGGTCTGCCATCCGGCGTTTCGTCTATTGATAGTTCTCGCTCTATGCCGGCCTCAACGCCGCAACCAATCACGGATGTTGCAAAGCCTGCCATTGCATTTGCTGCATGATAAGCCCATTTAAGGTTTTGTGCTGTGATGATAACCCGAGTGCCGCGCATATTGAATGCTTCAGCATAGGTGTCGTCGATTTGTACGCCGTTAATTAACATAGATTTTTTTAAGTGTTGATTGTTTAAATTACTGAATATTAAGCTGTCGGATCGGCGGATTTTATTTTGCCTATCCACTCTTCAATGTTGATGGTACCTAATTGTTCTACTTTTTTCAGGTCTGCTTCAGGTAAAATATCCTGTACTATATCCAGTTGTTTCCAGCCTGCTAATGGTGTTTCGCAATGTTCGCGTGGTACATAACGTGAGTCACGTACTTTTTCAAATTTTGGAATATAACGTGGGCAGTTTTGCCAGAATTCTGACAGTTTTACTGTAACAACGAAATCAGCTTCTTTGAAGTTTGCCAAAAGCTCTGGGTCGTTTGAAATGCTTGCTGTACCTTGTACTCGCAAACGGCTTGGTGTTTCAAATGAGATGAATAGTAAGCCAACCTGAGGGTTTGCGCTAATGTTGCCCATGGAAAAAAACATGCCATTGCCATCGTAACTTGGAAACACTAATGTGGTGCTGTCAATAACTTTCACAAAGCCGACATCGCCACCTTTGAATGAAACAGTAGGGCGGCCTTGATGGTCAATTGAGGATAGGAAAAACATTTCCATATGCTCAATAAAACCTTTAGCTTCATCGTCAAATTCGGTGCGGCAGACAAGTTCTTCAACGCGATCTGCCATGCCTCTGGTACCAAAAGCATCTTGAATGTTACGGTGCTGTGCTCCATACAATCTACTCATTAGCATTCCTTTGATTGATCAAATAGGGTGATTTAGTTCTTGTGAACAATAACGCTGCCACGACCATCATTGCTGATTTCGTCATCGCTAATCTTGATGTTATCCATTTGAATAGTATGATATTTATCAAAATAGTCTTTTAAGTCTTTTTCTACACCAATATCAAACTCTGGTTTGGTGGTGTGTGTCGCACCCCATGTTACTTTTACAATGTTACCGTCTCTAACAACAAGCTGACCATCTTTGAAAACATAGTCTGGTTTTGCAAACATTGCCTCACGGTCAGGTTGGTCGGTATACACGGTAATATCTGCACCGCCGCCTACGCCTAAGTGTCCACGGTCATTTAATCCGATAAGTTTCGCGGCGCCAGCACGCGTCATGATCGCGATTTCATACAAGCTGTATTCTCTATCAAGACTCGTCAGATTACTCATGGCTTGTGCGTCTAGGTTTAGTTTAGCAAAAGCTTCATTTCTAAAACTTTTATCCATTAATAGACGAATCAAGTGTGGATAGCTTGTAAAAGGCGCACCATTAGGATGATCGGTCGTTAAAAAGATGCGCCAAGGATCTTCAGCAGATAGGAATATCTCCAGACCAATTGCCCACTGCAAGGCGTTAACATAGTTTTGGTCGCGATATTTAAACGGCACCACTCCACAGCCAGCATCACATTCAATATCCATGATGACAGATTTCTTTGGATTGCCATGTTTAGCGTTCATGTGCTGCACCATGCTATCGCCTGAAGCGGTCACAGTTTGACCAAACAATATTTGCCCAACGTCGGCAGTAATATGTTTGTTTTTATTCAGTGCTTCAGAGATTTGCGCTGCAGCTGATGAGAACTTTTTATCACCTTCCGTGCCGTAGCTATGGAATTGAATATGCGTTAAATGCATAGGCAGCCCATCTGATGCGCCCATGGTGCCTAGTGTAGTTTGGAAGTTGCCCGCTGCTCCTAAGTTGTTGCAATGTACATGTAATGGTTTGGCAACGCCAAGTTCGTGCACTGCACGGCTTAAGCTTTTCAGAATTTCACGTGGGGTCACTTGGTAGAATTTGTTGTTTTCGTCTAAATCTAATTTTCGCTGATTAAACTTAAATGCACTTATTCCGCCAGGATTAACCACTTTAATGCCGATCGCCTGTGAAGCATGCAGCGTCCATGCCACGTAATCATTAATGGCTTTTTGGTCTTTTTTTGCAGCCAACATACGTAAAAGATAATCATCGCTACCAAGCATGGCATAGCCACCCTTGTCGATCATCGGTGTGTCACCCATTTCCAGATGAGCCTGACGTGCATTGATCGGTAATATTGCCGGTTCGAAAGCGGCGGTATAACCCATCTCAATGTAACGGAAGCCGGCATCTGTAGTATTAGGCGTGGTGTTATGGCTGCAACTAGGGGTGCAGATGTGTGCTTCAGGCTCTGTATAACTTTTGCTTTCCTGAAACTCTGGCAACATCATGCGAGCAATATTGACCTTGCCGCCGCCAATGTGGCTGTGCATATCAATCGCACCAGCCATGACCACTTTTCCGGTTAGATCATAGGTTTGACTGATTTTTTCGCTATCGCTAGGTTTTGCAATGATACGGCCATCGCGGATATAAATATCTTGAATCACACCGTCTTTACTATGTTTAGGGTCGTAAATTTTCCCGTTTTTAAGCTTAATAATCATGACATGTTATCTGTTAATTGTTGAATGACTTGGCTTAAAGTCGGTAAGGATGATTGACGTGTTTTCTTCAATGGTAAAGCGACGACGTTATCCATACGGAAGATTGTGCCAATATGATCTACCCCTGGGATGCCCACCGGTATAAATACGTCTGGTACTCGGTCGAACTTCATGTTGGGGTGACCAATCACGATTAATGGTAAGTCTGTGCTTGGCGGTAAGTGTGGATTAAATGTACTAATCCATAACACTGCATCACAGTTTGCTAATTGTTTGCTGGTTGAAAAACTCTGTACATTGTATTCAATTTTGCCGTTAGTGAAACGGTTTCTGGTTGGGTAGCCGCTAATCCAAGCGCTGGTATTGTTGACGCTCATGTCTCCGTCACCAGCATTAAGAGGCAAGCCAGCAGCACGTGAAGTTTCGTTTAACTTGACAACGATTTGTGTGATGCCTTGAATGGTTAGTTCAGCATTTGCAAACTTAAAGTTACCTACGGTCCAGGTGATAACGGCATATTGTGCTGATCTCAACTTCTCAATAATTGCCTGTAAAGTTGTAATTGCTACACCACCCACTTCACTAACGCTAATTTTTTTATTATTCATTAACGCATTCAGTACGTTGATGATTTCAGGTAAATCTGCCATTTCAGCAGCGATTACCGTTGGTTTCTTGCCGTCTGGAGAAGTGCCTGCTGTCAGATTTTCTGCGGAAGCGTTTGCAGGAGCACCTAGATAAATAATTTCAGGGGTTGGCTTGTCAAATAAACTATTTTTGTTCCATACCAGTTTTTCAAAGAAGCGTGGGTGGCTAGATATAATGTCTGTACCAATCGCTAAAATGACATCGGCGCGATTTTTAACTTCCGTGAGAGTCGTGTTTTGCCAGCCACTATTTTGCAAGGTCAATATGTTACGCATTGCACCATCATTGTGCATATGGTCTAGTGTCGCATTAGTTTTTTCAGCTAAACCGAGCACAGCTCGCATGCCTTGCACTTCTGTACCTAACCCAGAGAATAGCGGTTGATTGCTAGCGCGTAAAATATCGCCTGCAGCCTTAATTGCACCATTTAAGTCGGTAGGTTTTCCGGCTACAGTTGGTGTGGCGCTTGCGTTTGATGTATAGGCTTG
>DAIDAH010000189.1 GCA_027310735.1 Methylotenera sp.
GAAGAAAGGGCGCAGGATGCGATGTTGAGCGACCGGATCGACTGGTCACGCGCAGCAGATGTATTGGAGCTGAAGGATGGAGTGGCACGCGACGTAACGCTATCCTCCCAAACTCCATGAATTATGGATAAACTATTACGATGAGTCATAAAATTTGCAAGACGCGCCGCAGTCTACTCAAGGCCGGTATGATGATGGCGCTAACGGGAGGGCTGAGCGCACGCTCGGCTTTTGCTGCTTTCGAGCAGGGAAAACCGACGGCACGTGGACTCGCTTTCTACAATCTGCATACCGGTGAAAGTCTCAAGACTGACTATTGGGTCGAAGGTGCCTACCTGTCGGATGCGCTGGCTGACATCAACCATATTCTGCGTGATTACCGCAACGATCAGGTACTTCCAATTGAGCCGCGCCTGCTTGATCTGCTGCACGGACTGCGCAATACGCTCGACACTACGCGGCCAATTCAGATAATTTCTGGCTATCGCTCGCCGGCGACCAATGCCCTTCTGGCTGCTCATTCTGATGGCGTGGCCAAAGGCAGTCTGCACATGCAAGCAAAGGCGATCGATCTCCACGTTGAAGGGGTTCCCCTGAACGATCTGCGCCGCGCCGCCATTGCATTGAATGGAGGAGGTGTCGGATATTACCCGAAATCCAACTTCGTGCATGTCGACATCGGCCGCGTACGTACTTGGTAGCCCGTATGGGTTATTAAATCGAATCATTTTTGTCGGCAATTTCATTGTTCGATCAAGCGTTCATTTGGAGTCTAGGCTGTGTCAAAACGCCAATAAACCGCATATAAAATAGGGCGAATTTTAGGATGAAGTGCAATTTCGAATAACGCAGGTTAGGTGGGCGAGATGCGGTAGCATGATAGAGATGAGGGTTGAATCCTTTCAACCCTGAGTGATATTCAATTAGCTAAATGCGGACACTCTAAATGCGCATCTTTGGCCCAGAGCAGGCATTCATTATCGGAGTTGTTAAAATGTCTAGTTCTTCTTAAAATCAATCGCTAAACTTAGTAATGTGTCCCAACGTGACTAAAGTTATGCCCCTATACCTATAAAAGCAATTGCCTCTAGTGGGGGATAACTTTTCTTTTAAGAAGCAATTTGGAAAAGCGAAATGAAATATTCTATGAGCGTGGCTAGGCTCAGTGGCATCAATTTAAACATTTCTGCCCCAGCCTTGCTGTGGCTTTGCTCTATTTACATCGTACTGACCGACAATCAGTATTTTTGGCATGCGCTACTAAAGTTAGTTGATATCTCGACTTTGAGCGGCATTTTGTTTAGCTTGAGCATATTTGCCATTCTGACTAGCGTTTTTAGCTTCATTTTTCATGCATTTAGTACCAAGGTTTTATTAAAGCCAGTGCTTATCTTGATGCTCATCCTTGCTGCAGGAGTTGGTTATTTCCAAACCAATTATGGTGTCATCATTGACAAAAGCATGATTCAGAATGTTGTTGAAACTGATTATAAAGAAGCGTCAGAGCTCATTAGTTTTTCATTGCTGTTTCATCTTGCATTGTATGGTCTATTGCCTGCGCTGGTCGTTGGGCTAGTTAAGGTTCGATATCAGTCATTTATTAAGGAATCATTAATTCGAGTGTTATCGCTGCTCGGCGCAGCCTTTCTCGCGGGTTTCTTAATCTGGGCTAATTACAAGAATTTCGTCTTGATTGGCCGCGAGCATCGAGAGCTGCGCTTGTTCGTTAACCCAACAGCTCCTTTATACGAAGCATATAAGTTCACCAAGAATAAATATTTTAAATCTGTAGAAGGCCCCATTCAGGCTATTGGGCTGGATGCGCATCAAAGTCCTCAGTATTTACAGGCGCGGAAAATTGATGGCAAAAAAACCATCGTGGTACTGGTTGTTGGTGAAACAGCTAGAGCAAAAGACTTTTCATTAAATGGGTATGTGCGTGAAACCAATCCAGAGTTAAGCAAGGATGATGTTGTCAGCTTCAATAACACTTATTCATGTGGAACCTCAACCGCCGAGTCAGTGCCTTGCATTTTCTCGCATTTTGATCGCGTAGATTATTCTTCCAGTGACGCTGGCCACTATGAAAATCTATTGGATGTATTATCGCACTCTGGCGTAGATGTGCTGTGGCGAGATAACAATTCCGGCTGCAAGGGCGTTTGCGATAGAGTGGCTTATGAAGATGTGTCGAACTTACCTGTGCCGACTTTATGTAATACTTCCGAGTGTTTTGATGAAGTATTACTACATCAATTACAGGAGAAAATTCAGAAAAGTAGTACGGACATCTTGCTTGTTTTGCATCAGAAAGGTAGTCATGGCCCGGCCTATTTTAAGCGGTATCCAGAAGCGTTTCGCCGGTTTACGCCAGAATGTACAGACAGTGCACCGCAGAATTGCCAGAAAGAAACGTTACTTAATGCCTACGACAACTCGATTCTCTACACGGATCACTTTCTGCACCAAACTATTGCGTTTCTGAAAAGTATGTCTGGTCAATACAATGCTGTGATGTTATATGCCTCCGATCATGGAGAGTCATTAGGAGAAAATGGCCTGTATCTTCATGGTTTGCCCTATGCTCTTTCACCGGATGAACAACGACATATTCCAATGATTGCCTGGGTGTCGAACGGATATGCGACTAGTTTTGGGTTAGATCCGCAGTGTTTAAAAAAACAAGTTAGTCAAGCCTATTCCCACGACAATATTTTTCACTCAATGCTGGGTTTGTTTGGTGTGGAAACCAGTCAGTATAAGAAAGATCACGATATATTTAGGCAATGTATCGTTTCAATGAAATCCAAGTGATCCATTCTGAAACTACATTTTAAGTTTCCGTTAAGTCTTCATATATTATTCTGATATATATCAGATGAGCCAAGGGCTAATCTCGTTTTCGACATTGAAATTACTTAATTTGTTTACAGATAAAGAAGATTTATGAGACTACTCCTAGTAGAAGACGATAGCATGATTGGTGAGAGCATAAGCGAAGCGCTTACCAATCAAAGTTACGCCGTAGATTGGGTGCGTGATGGTCGTAGTGCAGAGTTGGCATTAGCGAATGATGTGTATGATTTGCTGCTACTGGATTTGGGCTTGCCGAAGAAACAGGGGTTGCAGGTATTAAGAGAATATCGGCAGCGGAGTGGAATGCTACCGGTGCTTATCATCACTGCACGTGATGCTATGGCAGACAAGGTGAGCGGACTTGACGCGGGAGCCGATGATTACCTGGTCAAACCGTTTGACTTAGATGAGCTCTTTGCCCGAGTGCGCGCATTGTTGCGACGCCATACTGGGCGAGCTCAACCTGTTATTACCTATGGTCAGGTGACGCTTAATCCTGCCAGCCATGAAGTGTTTTTGGATGGGCAATTGCTAAGCTTGTCAGCGCATGAGTTTTCGTTATTACTTACTTTGCTGGATCCTCCAGAGCGCGTGTTATCACTGGCAGAGCTGGAAGAAAAACTTTACAGTTGGGATCATGAGGTCGCCAGTAACACAGTTGAAGTTCTTATTCATCGCCTACGTAAAAAACTTGGCAATGACTTTATACGCAACGTACGCGGCATAGGTTATAAAGTGTCTATTTCATGAGATCAATAAGGCAAAGTCTGCTTCTTTGGCTCATCCTTGGCATGATGGTAGCAATCTGCATCTCAGGTTTGAGTTCGTATTATCTGGCGCAAGATGAAGCCAACGAACTGTTCGATTATCAAATTAAGCAAGTTGCTTTGTCATTAAATGGGCAAAATCAATCGACTGAGATAGTGGTTGCTGAAGATGAAGATCCTGAAGAAGATAATGTCATTCAGATTTGGACTGCACGTGGTAAACCGTTATTTACATCATACCCAACACGTGCGTTGCCACGCTATGTTACATCTGGTTGGCATACGGTGAATTACAAACAGATGCCTTGGCGGATATATAACACTCAACGGCATGGCCAGTTAATCCAAGTCGCTCAGCCAATGACAGTACGCGATGAATTGGCAGTTGGCTTGGCTGTACGTATGTTAATACCATTCCTCTTACTGATTCCGATTTTGGCTGGGTTGATTTGGTGGGTGGTGGGGCGAAGCCTAACTCCATTAGACGCTGTCACCACGGCTGTTTCAACACGTCATGAAGATGCCATGCAGACATTAAATGAGTCAGGCTTACCGCAAGAGATACTCCCCATGGTGGCTGCGCTCAATCAATTACTAAAACGCTTGAATCAGACATTGCAGACACAACGTGCATTTATTGCTGATGCCGCTCATGAACTGCGTACTCCGTTAACTGCGCTTAAGCTGCAATTGCAATTAACTGAACGCGCTATCACTGAGGAGCAACGTACAGTCGGTTTTGTAAAACTCAATGAACGTCTGGATCGCAGTATTCATCTGGTTAGGCAATTACTTACCCTAGCTAGAAGTGAGTCTAAAGAACAATCTGAGGCATTTTTACCCATTGATTTAGGTACTTTGGTACAGAGTGTTGTGGAAGACTTCAAGCCTTTAGCTGAGGTACACCAAACAGACTTGCAATTGGATGTGAAACTCAACGTCATGGTCACAGGCCAGAAAGAGAGTTTACGCATTTTGGTCAGCAACTTAATTGATAACGCCATTCGTTACACTTCAAACTCAGGACAAGTGCGTGTCAGTGTCACACGCGAAGATGGGGAAATAGCATTACGGGTGATTGATAATGGAAGAGGCATTCCTGCGCAAGAACGTGAACGGGTGCTAGATCGCTTTTATAGGAGCGAAGGTACAGAGATAACTGGTAGTGGATTGGGTCTTGCAATTGTTCGCAACATTGCTGAAGCACACCACGCCACATTGGTACTTTCTGATAATTTAATTAGTTCCGGCTTAATAGTTACCGTTAAATTTTCCTCCAATTAATCGTAAAAAAATAATCAATGTTAAGTCTACGTTAAGTGTTGGTCATTTAATGTACTGATATGGCATGGCATTTCGTTATGCTGATTTAATAAAGGATTATGACTCATGGTTAAAAGTAGAAAAACTATTAATGTCAGTTTAGGCCTATTGTTAATGGCAGGTGCCTTTAGCGCGTATGCCTATAATGGCGAAGCGT
>DAIDAH010000018.1 GCA_027310735.1 Methylotenera sp.
CAGCCTCACGCCCCGATGGTAGCCATAAGGGTGGGGTGGTGTGGCATACGCAAGGTTCCGGCAAGAGCATAACCATGACCTGCTTTGCCGCGCGTGTGATGACGAACCCTGCGATGGAAAATCCAACCATCGTCGTGATTACCGACCGTAATGATCTGGATGGCCAATTATTTGGTGTGTTCTCGCTATCACAAGATTTATTGCGCGAGCAGCCAGTACAAGGCGAAACGCGTCAGGATTTGCGTGCAAAGTTAGCCAATCGTCCTTCTGGCGGCATTGTGTTTGCCACCATTCAAAAGTTTATGCCGGGTGAAGATGAAGACAGCTTCCCTGTGTTATCAGATCGCCACAATATTGTTGTGATTGCCGATGAGGCACATCGTACCCAGTATGGCTTTGAAGCTAAGTTCAAAGGTGACGCTAAAGGCTACCAAGTAGGTTATGCGCAGCATTTACGTGATGCACTGCCCAATGCGACCTTTGTTGCCTTCACTGGCACCCCTGTTTCCAGCGAGGATCGTGATACACGCGCTTTTTTTGGTAATTACATTCATATCTACGATATGCAGCAAGCGCGTGATGATGGCGCAACGGTTGCGATCTACTTTGAATCGCGTCTAGCCAAGCTAGGGCTGAAGCAAGAGGCGTTACCAGACATCGACGCTGAAGTAGATGAACTAGCAGAAGATGAGGAAGATGATCAACAAGCACGACTGAAAAGTAAATGGGCTGCGCTAGAAAGCATTGTCGGTGCCGCACCACGCATACAGCAAGTAGCCGCAGACCTAGTAGATCACTTTGAGGAACGCAGCAAGGCGCAAACCGGCAAGGCTATGATAGTTGCGATGAGCCGCGACATTTGTGCGCATCTTTACAACGCCATCATCGCACTACGCCCTGAATGGCATGATGAAGACCCTGAAAAAGGCGCGATCAAGATTGTGATGACTGGCTCTGCCAGCGACAAACCGCTGTTACGTCCACATATCTATTCCAAGCAAGTTAAAAAACGTCTTGAGAAGCGCTTTAAAGACCCTGACGACCCGTTACGGTTGGTGATTGTGCGTGACATGTGGCTGACCGGTTTTGACGCGCCCTGCGTACATACGCTGTATGTAGACAAACCAATGAAGGGGCATAACCTGATGCAAGCGATTGCTCGCGTGAACCGCGTATTCCGCGATAAGCAAGGTGGCCTAGTAGTCGATTACATCGGCATTGCCAATGATCTGAAACAAGCCCTAAGAGAATACACCGCCAGCCAAGGGCGAGGCCGTCCAACTGTCGATGTTCATGAAGCCTACGCGGTGCTGGAAGAAAAACTCGATGTGCTACGTGCTATGTTGCACGGCTTCGATTACAGCAACTTCCTAACCGGAGGCCATAGCATGCTGGCCAAAACCGCCAATCATGTTTTGGGTATCAAAGATGGCAAGAAACGCTTTGGTGATACCGCGCTGGCAATGTCTAAAGCCTTTACTTTGTGCTGCACCCTCGAAGAAGCCAAGGCTGTACGTGAAGAGGTGGCTTTCTTTCAGGCAGTCAAAGTATTGCTGACTAAGAAAGAAATCAGCAGTAAAAAGAAAACCAATGAAGAACGTGAAATGGCGATACGTCAGATCATAGGCTCAGCAGTAGTCTCTGAAGAAGTCGTGGATATATTTGATGCTGCTGGTTTAGATAAGCCGAATATCGGCATCCTGGATGATGACTTCTTAAACGAAGTGCGCAATCTACCAGAGCGTAACCTTGCAGTTGAGCTACTTGAGCGCTTGCTGGAAGGCGAAATTAAAACCCGTTTCGCCAGCAACATTGTGCAGCACAACAAGTTCTCTGAACTGCTTGCCAATGTCATTAAGCGTTACCAGAACCGCTCAATTGAAACTGCTCAAGTAATGGAAGAGCTCATTGAGATGGCTAAGAAGTTTAAGGAAGCCGCAGACAGAGGCGCTGACCTCGGCCTCAACGCTGACGAACTGGCCTTCTATGATGCATTGGCAAATAACGAAGATTCTGTGCGCGAACTAGGTGACGAAATTCTTAAGAAAATTGCGCATGAGTTGGTTGAAAGTCTACGTAAAAACATTAGCGTTGATTGGGCTGTTCGGGAAAGCGTGCGCGCTAGTCTGCGTTTGTTAGTGAAACGTATTTTGCGGAAGTACAAGTATCCACCAGACCAGCAAAATGAGGCTGTGGAACTGGTGTTACAGCAGGCGCAGGCGTTAGGTGAGGCTTGGATCTGATGCGGCAGTTATGTTGCGTGCTCTTACACAAAGGTATATTTAGATGCGTCGTTTAATACCAGCTTCAGTCTTGTCTGTTTGCGCTGAAATTTCGGCAAGTCGTGAGACCCACGCAACCTTGGATAGCCTCTTTATCTATGCAGGGGCCCCTGGTGAGCCTCCGCCAGGCAGTAAGCCTGCAAAAGCTTTAGCTTGGTTGCGAAATACTAATAAAGAAGAAAGTATCAATCCTCTCATTGTTCTTGGTAGCCTCATTGAGAATTACATGGAAGCTCCTCTTGATCCTGAAAATACACTCCACGAGGATAGCATTAAAGATCGCGCAAGAATTGAAGCCGTATTGGCTCAATGTGAGCTGCAATATGTTAAAGGTGGAAAAATCATTGGGTCACTCGGTACCTCCTCGCGAACGCTTGGGGAGTTTATAAAAGATCGTGATCTTAAGTCTGTAGAAATTGAATTTAATAGAGCGCTCTCAAGTGTTGAAATAAGTCCACGCGAAGCTGTTTCTGCTGCTAGTAATATTCTTGAGTCCGTTTGCAAGGTTTATATATCTGAAGAACGACTAGACATGCCAGCCAAGCAAGATCTTAGAGCTGTTTGGACCGTTGTTCGCAAACATCTCGGCTTTGATCCCAGTAAAATAGAAGACGACGACCTTCAGAAAATTCTATCAGGACTGATTTCGATAACAGATGGTATTGGATCATTGCGGACTCACGCAAGCTCAGCACACGGCGCTGGTAAAACTAGTTATAAAATTGAACCGCGTCATGCAAGATTAGCAATTCACGCTTCACACACTGTCACTTTATTTATTCTAGAATCATGGCAAAAAAAAGAGCGAGATTAGAGTGAATTCAATTTTGACAGCCACCATTAGAAACAGCCAAGATGACAAAAAGTGTGGTCAGTAGAACTGGACTTCCCCCCGATTTAGTAGACAGTTACTAATTATCAATTCTCCTGAACGGGGTGCTAGCTTCAAGTTCTTTAACATACTCTTTCATTGCGTTACTTTCTTCATCTAAAAACCGATCAATAGCATCAGCAAAACGCGAATCGGATATCCAATGAGCAGAAAATGTTTTGGTCGGCAAGAGTCCTCTGGCAATCTTATGTTCGCCTTGTGCCCCTCCTTCAAATATTTCGATATTATTTTGAATGCAATATTCAATAGCTTGTAGATAGCACGTCTCGAAATGCAGTCCGCTAATAAACTCTGTGCATCCCCAATAGCGACCATACAAACAGCCCCCTCCTAGAATATTGAGCGCACTGGCTATCGGTTTACCATCTATTAGCGCAATAATCATCAAAATTGACTCTGGAGATGCATTGAGAATCCGTTGAAAGAATTCGAGTGAAAGATAAGGTTGCGATCTGTGCTCGGCATATGTTTTAGAGTAGCAATAATAAAAATATTCTAAATATTCATTGGTAATTTCACTCCCTAAGAGCCACCTAAAGGACACTTCGGATTCGAAAATTTTTTTTCTCGCTTGTCGAATCTTCTTCCTTTTCTCATGATTCATACTAGATATAAATTCATTGAAATCTTGATAATTGTGGTTATTCCAATGAAATTGGACCCCCTCCCTGATTGAATATCCTGCTTCCTTTAATGCGGCAAGATCAGATGAGTCAGGGAAAAGAACATGAATCGATGAAATACCTAGCTTTTCCGTGTAATGGATGGCTGCTTTTGCAAGGGCTAATTTGTCACTATGTGATTTTGCAAGAAGCCTTGGTCCAGTAACTGGGGTAAACGGAACAGCGACAACGGCTTTTGGATAGTATGGTAATCCATATCTTTCATAGGCGTCCGCCCATGCATAGTCGAAAACAAACTCACCTCTCGAATGTGTCTTTAGATAAAGTGGCGCTGCTCCCACTAGTGCCTTATCCCTATGAAGCAGGATAAACTGCTGAGTCCAACCAGTGCTGGTAATTGCACATCCGGTTTCCTCTAGTGCTTTTAAAAAGTAATGCTGAAGAAAAGGATTTGATCCTGCCAAGATATTCCACTCAGCTTCGTCTACATCGTTAAGTGATTCAATAATGCCTACGCTTTCCATGAGGGTCTTATTTGGAATATATATTGGGTTAATTCTTCTATCAAAGGGATTATTTTCATTAATTGCAGTAAGGGTTTAATAAATTGTAAAACGTAGCTTAATAATTTTCCACATGATTCATTTTGCAACAATTAAGAGTCTGTGAATACTTATTTAGTAGGTTAGAGGTTTATTTAATGCGTCCGAGTTTTTTTATATTTCTCTATACAATTAAAAGAAACAAACCCTGTTACTTGGACATTTTTTATTATTTAATAGGATTTGACATATGTTTTTGATTGGGCATGGGCAGATGCGTATGCCCACAACGGATTGAGATACTATCCAAAACTGCTGTCTGCCATTCCATTTACGCCAATTAGCAGCCAAAGATTACTGGCCAGCAAGCCGGAGATTAAATTCTTAATGGTCGACGCGTTAACGGAAACGATGCGCAAATACCAACTATCGTCAGCCCATGTATTATTCCCAGATGAAGATTCAGCCAATGTATTAAAACAAGCTGGCTGGTTGCAACGTCATGGCGTACAGTTCAGATGGCAGAACGAACACTTTACGGATTTCAATCACTTTCTAAGCACGTTGAGCCACGAAAAACGTAAGAAAATCCGCCAAGAGCGCAAAAAAGTAGATGCATCAGGCGTTATCTGCAAACGCATCAAAGGCCCAGACATTACAACGGAGCAATGGGATTTTTTTAGTCAGTGCTATGAAAACACCTACATTGAGCACCGCTCAACCCCCTATTTAACACCAGCATTCTTTAAGCAAATCGGGCGCAGTATGTCGCAAAATATTTTGCTCATTATTGCCTATCTTGATAACACGCCAATCGCGAGCGCCCTCAATATTTACCACCAAACGACTTTATACGGACGCTACTGGGGCGCCTTGCAATATGTGCCAAATCTGCACTTTGAGCTTTGCTATTACCAAGCGCAGGAGTTTTGTATCGCTGAAAATATTCAATTCTTTGAAGGCGGCGCACAAGGTGAACACAAGCTGGCACGCGGCTTTAAGCCACGGCCAACCTGCTCATTTCATAAAATTGCACATCCGGACTTCGCATATGCGATAGAAAACTTTGTGGCCAGAGAATCAAGAGACATTGCCGCTTACACAAATGAGCTTGAAGAGCGCGTGCCTTTTAAAGCAGTTGAAATTAAATTACAGCAAGCGTAACGTGAGGCTTCAGCTTTCACCAATTAACAACTTGGCCATCATAGCCAATAAACTGCCCTGTATTACTTAAACTTAAATTCTGAATCACCTTACGCAGTCCAGAAACACTGGTTTGCGTATCAATCAAAGCATTAGGGCCGCCCATATCGGTCAACACCCAGCCAGGATGCAAAGTCACGACTGCAATGTCTTGCGGCTTCAGGTCTATCGAAAGGCTTTTCATCACCATATTAGCGGCTGCTTTACTTGTGCGGTATATATAATTCCCGCCACTAGTATTATCATCCATACTACCCATTTTGCTAGAGACGGTTGCCAGCTTTTTAAGCTGACTACTAGCAAGGTGAGGTGTAAAAGCTTTTGCCATTTTAAATGGCGCTATCGTGTTAATTTTAAAAGCCTCCTGCCATGCGTCTACATCACAAGAGCCTCCATCCGGATAAATACCTGCATTGTTGATTAAAACATCAATTTTTTGATCTTTTAACTGTAGTGCTAGCGCATCAATTTGCACAAAATCAGCCACATCCAGACTTAATATTTGAATATTTGCATAGGATGTTGCTAGCGCTTGCAAGGCCGTTGCTTTTTGCGGATTGCGACAGCAGGCAAATACGCGCCAGCCATCTTGAGCGTACTGTTTAGTAAACTCCAAACCAATGCCTCGATTAGCGCCAGTAATTAACACTTGATAAGTTGCGGTCATACACTCCTCCTAAATTTCCAACATTGCCAAAGATCAATCTCTCATGTTAAAAATGGGTGATCTTAAATTTCAATTTGCGCTACCATCTCTAGTAGTCTACACATAATATCCTAGTGAAACATTAGCGAATTACCCCTCTATTTAAAAAAATAGAGAAACTCTCATACAAACAAATCTCCAATATTTTTCCAAATTCTTTCTACATAAATTATGAACGCCACCGATGTAAAAGTCCTCGCAGACCGTTCATAATCAATGCCCCTGCAGCTAAAAACTGATAGAATGAAATCACTATGCTACTGAATTACTCTACTGTGCCGGCGAGGTGTTATGCGCATTCTAATAGTTGACGACACTCAGCTTAATATTACACTGCTGCAATATCTCATCAAAAAAATCCCAGAGTATGAGTCTGTTTCATTCACCGATCCACATGAAGCGCTTGAATGGTGCAGAGATAACGAACCTGACCTAGTCGTTGTTGATTACATGATGCCTGAGATGGACGGCATCATGTTTACTCAACAATTTCGAGGATTCGAGAACTACAAAGATATCCCTGTGCTCTTGGTCACCGCAAATAACGAAACTACAGTGCGACATAAAGCACTTATAAGCGGAGTCACAGACTTTCTCAACAAACCTTTAGATAACAGTGAGTTTGTAGCACGTGCTAGAAACATGCTGGCATTACGCCAGTGTCATAAAACAATGATGGATCAATCTGCATGGCTGGCAGATGAAGTCTACAAAGCTACGACTCAGGTTGTAGAACAAGAACATGAAACCATTTTTTGCCTTGCTAAGGCGGCAGAATTTAGTGACCCAGAAACTGGCGCACACATTCTACGTATGGCACACTATTCTCAGATCATTGCTCGTGCACTTAATTTACCAATTGATCAGCAAGACTTACTGTTTAAAGCTGCGCCTATGCACGACATTGGGAAAGTTGGCATTGCTAAGAACATTCTGCTTAAACCTGGGAAGTTAACGCATGATGAATTTACCATCATGAAACAGCATGCGACCATTGGTTATGAATTACTCAGCTCAAACAATTCACCATTACTGAACGTAGCAGCAGAAATTGCTTATACTCATCATGAGAAATTTGATGGTAGCGGCTATCCACGAGGCTTAGCTGGCAATCACATCCCATTATTTGGTCGCATTGTTGCAGTTGCAGACGTATTTGATGCACTCACCTCCGAGCGCCCACACAAAAGAGCCTGGGGTATAAAAAAAGCTTCAGATTTTTTACGTCAAGGTGCAGGAAAGCATTTCGACCCAACCTGCATAGAAGCTTTTTTTAGTGATTTTGACGAAGTAATAAGAATCAAATTGACATTTTCTGACGAAACCGTTGAAGAAGAAAATCTTGCATGGTAGTAAAACCAATCATGAATTTCGCACTTAACAGCCTTTAAATAACGACAGATATATGCATTCAATTTGGACTAAGCCGTGCTGCCGTTTGACATCTGGAGCATACGGTAGCATGATTACAAGCAAGTATCATTGCCGATTAAAGCCTATTCATTCAAAGTTATTAATACTCAATACAAACATGTTAAATAGCACAGTAAAATATCCTCGTCATTACGAGAAAGTGATGCATGACATCATCCGACGGCATTAGATATTTAAGCGAAGATTTGGCAGATGCTTTGCCAGACCTAGCTATTATTAGCACAGACTCAGCACTATCAGTTAGGTATGCTAATGCATACGCCATCAATACTTTTAATCTGGACGCTCAACAAGTAGCAACTGGAAATGGTTTATTACCGATTACTCTTCAGCAGCAGATCGCTGCCGAACTCAAGCAACTCAAAACCAATTTTATTCTGTACCACGCCACTATTGATCGCGCATTAATATTTAAAGTAACCGCATCAAGCCTGCGCAATGCCGACGACCTAAATACAGACTACGTGTTACATATGCACGACATTACGAGTCACGTTGCAACTGAGCAGAAGCTGAAGCACACCGAAAAAGTGCTAAAAAATCTAATTGAAGCCAGCCCGGATTTTATTTGTGTTAAGGACGACCAAGACCGCTGGTTAGATGCAAATGGCACATGGCAAGCACTCTTCCAACTCAATCATTTTCAGAACAAAACCGACATTGAACTCGCAAAAATTGCTCACCCAATTTTTAAAGAAACATTTCAACACTCTCAAGACTCAGATAAACAAGCATGGCTTAAAAAAAATCTAGTGCGCGATGAAGAAGTTATTTCATTACCATTAGGAGGAGAAAAAGTATTTGATATTATCAAAATACCACTTTTTCATGAGGATGGATCCAAAGAAGGAATTATCACCTTAGGGCATGACATTACAGAACGTAAAGCCGCAGAAACCCACCTGCGCAACCAAGAAGCCCTTCTTGATGTACTTATCTCATGCGACCAACTATTACACTCTGCTAAATCATGGCAAACGGTTGCACCTCTTGTACTAGAGCAGATATGCACATCATCACACTTCTGCCGTGCATCCCTGCTTCAAACCAGCAACATTAATGTGGAAACACAGTCAAAACGACTATTCCAGTGGTCTGACCCAAATATAATGAATTTAGGGGAGGAGTTTACCACGCTGAACTACGAAACTGATGGTTGCGGACGCTGGCTAGGTTTATTACAGGAAGGCAATCCTGTGTATGGCGCTACCGATGATTTTCCGCAGCATGAGCGTAAGTTTCTACAAAATCACGGCACGCAGTCAATCATCATTGCACCTATTTTTTCTGGTGATGTCTGGTGGGGGCTAGTCATCATGGAGCGCTGTAATCAGCAATCTGAAGTTTCCGCACATGAACTTGGCGTTTTAATGGCAATAGGTCGATCATTCGGCGTCGCCATCCATAGAGAACATGCTGGGAAACGCTTACATGAAGCAAAAATTGCCTTTGACAGCGCAACCGAAGGCATGATGATTATTGATGAAAACATGCATATCACCGCCATCAATAAGGGTTATACAGAAATCACCGGTTACCCAGAAGATGAAGTATTAGGGTCCATTCCCAAAGTATTTCAAATGGGACAACCTGAGATGTGGAATGCACTATTGCATGATGAAAAATGGCGTAGCGAAATCACCAATGAAAGGAAAAATGGCGAGCCATTTCAAGCGTGGCTGACAATTACCGTCGTAAAAGACCATGAAGGCCGAGTCATTAACTACGTTGCAGTCTTTGCCGACATTACAGAAAGTAAGCGTTCACAAAACAATCTACACAAACTGGTTAACCATGACACATTGACGGGACTACCTAATCGTCGCCTGCTAAATGAACTCATGGAGCAGGCAATTCGGCGTGCAGAGCGGGAAGACAATCAAGTTGCACTCCTTTTCATTGACTTGGATAGATTCAAGGCAATTAACGACACTCTTGGCCATCAAGTTGGTGACAAGCTTTTATATGAGGTTTCCAGAAGAATTAGCCGCGCTATACGTGAGAGTGATGTTGCTGCGAGATTAGGCGGTGATGAGTTTTTGGTTGTCATGGATTTGCTAAGCAATCCAGAAGATGCCGCCACTGTCGCAAGGAAAATTATTAACGCCTTGCAAATTGAGTTTGTCATCGATGGCAGAGAGATCTTTATCGGTGCTAGCGTTGGCATATCAGTCTTTCCAAAAGACGGCTCTGATGTTGACAGCCTAATTAAGGCCGCAGATATTGCCATGTACCACGTGAAAAACAGCGGAAAAAACAATCACTGCTTCTATGCAGACCATCTAAGTGAAAATGCAGTAGAACGTTTTACCATGGAAAATCATTTACGCCGCGCCTTGGAACGCGAGCAATTTGAAATTTATTACCAACCACAAGTCTCACTACTAACGAACCGCATCATCGGTGCCGAGGCATTGATTCGCTGGATTCACCCAGAGCTAGGCATTGTATCTCCGGCCACATTCATCCCGCTCGCAGAAGAAATAGGCATCATTGTGCAAATTGGAGAGTGGGTACTACAGCAAGCCGCTCTAAAAGCGGTGCAATGGAAAGAAGAAGGCTATGCAATACAGTGGATAGCCGTCAACGTTTCAGGCATTCAAGTCATGCGTAGCAATTTTGCTGACACGGTATATGGCATACTAGTTGAAACTGATTGTGACCCGAGTATGATTGAGCTTGAAATAACGGAGAGCACCATCATGCATAATACGGAATATGTCATCGACACGTTCAACCGCATTAAAAGGCTAGGTGTAAAATTAGCAATTGATGACTTCGGTACTGGCTACTCATCTCTGTCTCATCTCAAGCGCCTACCTTTGGATAAGTTAAAAATTGACCAGTCTTTTGTGCGCGACTTACCTGACGACCAGAATGACGCCGCCATTGCAAATGCAATCAATGCAATGGCACGCAGCCTTGGATTTTCTGTTATTGCTGAAGGCGTTGAAACTGTAGAGCAAGCCAACTTTCTGCTGGAGATGGGCTGTGAAGAGGCGCAAGGATACCTATATAGTCGTCCAGTTACAGCAATTTCCTTTACAGAGTTATTGCAAAACGACAAACTGAAATATAATAATTAATATGATGCAAAACAATCAAAATTATTTCATCCATGTCTACCAGTTACGTACCGGACTTTTTGTGCATTTAGATTTAGGATGGATGGATCATCCATTCACTTCTAGTAACTTTAAGCTCAGGAATGCTGAGCAAATTGAAAAAATCAAAAAGATCGGCCTCAAGAAGCTTAGATATGACCCCAGCCGTAGTGATTGTGAGCCACTAGCGCCAAATAGTGAATCAACAAACAAGCCTGTTGATACTGTACTTGAAAAAGCGCCACCTACAGCGGAGGTGGTTGAGCAACCTAATGAAGACACTGACCCTGCCATCATCCAGCAAGAGCAACGTATCAATCGACTGATTGAGTTACATAAGACTTTGGACGAAAGCGAGAAAAAATTCGTCAGTGCCGGCAATACAGCTCGGCAATCGATGAAAAACATCATATCTTCTCCAAAACAATCGCTAGAAAATGCTGAAAAACTTGTAAACGAATTAGTGGATAGTGCCCTCGGTGAAAGTGAAATCGCGATTCTAGCGGTAAATGGTAACCGCTCGAATGACAGTAATTATGTGCATTCACTTAATGTCACAGTATTAGCACTCATGTTGGCTCGATCACTGAATATTACTGAAGCTGATGCTCGCCTACTAGGTATGGCTGCCTTATTCCATGATATCGGTAAAATGGAAATCTCTGACAAGGTTCTCTTGAAAAAAGATCCCTTAACTAAATCCGAGCAAGCACATTATGAACTCCACACCGAAATTGGCGAACGCATTGCAAAACAAGTAGGGATGTCTGAACGCATTGCAAAAATCATCATGCAGCATCATGAGTGTGCGGATGGCACAGGTTACCCCAAGCATCTACAAGCAAAACAAACCGACCCATTGGCAAGACTCGTAGAGCTCATCAATGGCTACGATAACTTGTGCAATCCACCCAACATACAACTGGCAAAAACGCCTTATGAAGCATTGGCTCACATGTTTGCGCATCAACGCTCCAAATATGACGACACCTTACTCAAACACCTGATTAAATCTCTAGGGATATACCCACCAGGCAGCATCGTTCAGCTCTCAAATGGTCTTTATGGTGTAGTCGTCGCAGTCAATCCAGTTCGTCCATTAAGACCAGTTATCATGATGCACGACACACAGGCTGAAAAACACCCACCACCAATCATCAATCTGCAGGATGACCCCAACATCAGCATTAGCATCTGCCTGCGGCCTAACCAGCTACCAGAAGATGCATTGCAATATTTGAATCCTCGCAAACGGATTAGCTACTTTATGGATACCAGCATAGCAACTGACGCTAGCTAAAAAAACAATCAATAAAACTATCGTGTAGATTGAGCATCGGCCAATTCGACACCCTCAATCACTACACGATAGGACTGTAATTCTGCCTCGGTGTTTAAGCGCAAGCCTACAACTTGAATTTGCGCCTGACTATTAGCGGCAATACTAGCAATAAACATTGGCCGACTTTGCTCAATTGGCTGGCGACTTCTTTGATCATACCTAACGATACGAAGTTGCACCCTGCTTACAGCCAGAGCACTTGTATTTTCCACTATTGCGTATACATTTCCATTTACATCCAGCCTAGGCATGCCTCTCAAATATCGCTCAGGGTTATTAGGTAAATCAAGACGAACATAGCGCTCAACCGATGCTTTTCCAATGACGGAGTCTGAATCGGCAGCAGCTTGATAGCTTTGTAATGCGCCAGTTAAATCACCACGCTCTTCAGCGATCTCACCCAGATAGTAATAACTTTGCGCATTAGGCAGTAGCGCATTACCACGTTTAAAATAAGCTTCTGCCTCTGATTTCCGCCCCAGATCGACCAATGCAACTCCGCATTGCACTTGTGGTTTAAAGTAGTCCGGTTGCATTTGTATCGCTTTTTTATAAAAGCCTAAAGCTTCAGTTGGATTTTTCTGTGAAAGCGCAATATCACCCAACAACTCCTGAAACCGTGCTTCACGTGGCTCACCAGCAATCGCCTGTTTGGCTAGCTTAATCGCTTGCTTAGCATTACCCTTTGCCAATACTTTAACCCCGTCATCGTAGGCTTTGTAAGCAGTTTGTGTCGCTTTTAACTTACCCACTTTTTGCGCATAGATTTCACGCCCCCATTCACCACCGGCGCCTACTTGGGCTAGCGTCACCTTGTTCGCATTCACCCGCTCCACTGATGGTGGGTGACTGGCAAACAATCCCTCCAGAAAGCTGCTATTACGATCTTTGCTCAAACGCACAAACGTTTCTTGCAAAGTGACCGCTGCACTAGGGTCGTAACCAGCCAATTTCATATAATGCATACCATATAGGTCTGCCTCTGACTCAGCATCACGCCCATATTTAGTTGAAATTAATTGCATGCCAACTTTTCCACTACCAAGAATCAAGTTGGAGTAGTGCGTATCAGCCGCTAACACACCAACAGCTAGTGCTGCGCCCTGTAAAAAAACGCCCCGCTCCATACTCTTAGCACCATGTCTTGCTGCGGCATGCACAATTTCATGCCCCAACACAGCTGCAAGCTCAGCTTCACTATCTAACTCATACAACAGACCACGATTCACTGCAATTTTACCGCCTGGCATAGCCCATGCATTAGGCACAGAATTATTAAGTACCACAAACTCATAGGGCAATTTTCGATCAGAAACTGCGGCAAGCTTATTACCTACACTTTGCACATAGGCAGTTAATTCTGCATCAACAATATAATCACCACCCTGCGACTGGCGTGCCGGTGCATAGCTTGCCCCATTGCAATTTCACGTGACTCTGAAACAAACTGGAATTCGCTTTTTTTAGTCACAGGATTAATGCCACAACCCGTCATCATTGTGATGAGTATGGTAAGGGTAAAAAATCTAAATTTAGGCAATGATGAATTTAGCTTCATATAGACGAGATTTTATAGCAAGAATACTGAGTATTGAATTTGAAGGACAAACAAGTAGGAGCGTCTATACCGCAATGGCATTACCATCTTACAGCGTCGCTTTAGTTTAGTGACCCAATCACTTTGGGGTCACTAAACAGTTGAGTGATACCGTACTAAAGTACGGATCATCTATCAAACGTTTAGCGATCTTCGCCTCGGCCTCAACCATAGCCTCACCATGCTCAAAAAAAACATGCGGCAAGTAAACTTCAGCTTCGACCTTTCCTGCGATGTAATGAAACACCACGCGATGCGCTTCTGGCAGACCATCAAGCAAAGGTGCCAGATGCATCAGTAAACTCTCACGCCCAGGCATACGTAACGCATTGCTGTCATGATCAAAATCATCTTCAGGATCAACATGCACCAACACATCCATCACCGTCGGATGCGCTTTTAAAACGCGTCCACGCGCACGCTCAGCAATACTATGTCCTTCAGATACGCTAATGCGTGGATTTACTAAGATATGCGCATCAACCAGTGCGCGGTGCGCCATACGACGCGTGCGTAATTCATGCAGACTTTCCACCCCGGTCGTGTCGATTAAGGTTTGACGAATACTATCTACCTCTTCAATAGCTAACCCTGCATCAATTAGCTCCTGAAAAGCATCCCAAGCAAACACAATGCCCATACGGACAATCATAAAACCAACGACAATAGCTGCCACAGAATCTGCATAAACAAAGCCCAGTAAGTTACCACCGATACCGATAGCAACTACCAGTGACGAAGCTGCATCCGACCTTGCATGCCATGCATTCGCAATTAACATAGGTGAACGCAAACGCTCACCGACACGTAGCATGTAGCGAAACAAACCTTCTTTGGCAACCAATGCAAGGCCAGCGACCCAAAGTGCCAACGGGGCTACGGGAGTAAGATGCTCAATATTCTGTAGCTTTATTGCCGCAGCAACCATAATTGCGCCACCTGTAGCCGCCAGAATTGCGCCTAGCGCAAATGAAGCCGCCGTTTCAACGCGGCCATGCCCATAAGGATGCCCTTCATCTGCTGGATTTTTACTATGATGACTCGCTATCAGTACCAAAAAATCACAGACGAGATCCGATAGCGAATGCATACCATCGGCAATCAAGCTTTGTGAGTGGGCAACAAAACCAGCCGCAATCTGCACCAGCGTCAATAAAATATTAACTGCGACACTTACCCAAGTGGATTGATTGGCTAAGGCGTTACGCTGCGGATCATCATATGCAATCTCTGCATGCTCACCAGAATATTCTTGATTACTACTCATTAAGTTGGCTCTATTTTTCAATTGGCGTCATTATAACTTCCAGTAATGATCCACCAACAATGCAGCAAAGAGTATAGTAAGATAAATAATCGAATATCTAAATGTCCGCTTGGCTAAGTCATCTGAGTACTTTCGATATAAGCCCACGACATAAGCCATAAAAATCCCATCAAGAATAATCGCTGATGCCAGATAAATTAGACCACTCATACCCAGACCGTAAGGCATAAAGGATACAGCTACCAATATAATGGTATAGAGCAAAATATGCAGTAAGGTAAACGCTTCGCCATGCGTAACAGGCAGCATAGGCATGCCTACTTTGGCATACTCCTCACGCCGATATAGCGCCAGTGCCCAGAAGTGCGGTGGCGTCCATGCGAAAATAATTAAGAACATAATGAGTGATTCTGGTGACACAGTATTGGTTACCGCAGCCCAACCCAATATAGGTGGCATCGCTCCTGAAGCACCGCCGATCACAATATTCATTGGTGTTGCTGGTTTCAAGAATACAGTATAAACCACGGCATATCCGACAAAAGTCGCAAATGTCAGCCACATCGTGAGCGGGTTAACATAGTAATAGAGAATAGCCAGCCCAGTACCACCCAGTAACGTTGCAAACAACATGGTTTCATTGGAAGACACTTGCCCTGTTGGAATAGCGCGCGCCCGAGTTCGCGCCATAATGGCATCTATTTTATGTTCTATCAGACAATTAAATGCAGCAGCAGCGCCTGATGCACAGGCAATGCCTAATGTTGTAGCCAGCAACAACGGCAACGATACCATTCCAGGAGTGGCGAGGAACATACCTATAATGGCGGTAAACACAATCAGCGAAGTAACTCTTGGTTTACAGAGTGAGAAAAAACTTTTCATGCTTGAGCCTAAGTTTTGCTTTGTCATGCTAGCAGCAGTATTCATATATTTATCCTTTGCTCATTATCTTGATTAATCAATCTTACTCACCTAGCTTATTAACTAAGCCTATCGACGTACCTTGGTAATTTTAGAGTTTAATACCACTAAAATAATAACCAGCAGACCTGCTGTAAAATTGTGTGCAACCGCTAGCACAAGTGGCAAATGCAATAGCAAATTGGCAATACCTAAACCCACCTGAGTGCAGACTGTAAGTAACAACAGCACAGCCAATCGCTTCAATTGCCAGTACTTTAATATGCTTATCGCAAGAAACCCCAAATAAAGAAACGTTACTAACGCACCCAATCTATGCGTCCACTGTATCGCTGTAATTGAGGCTAAAGATAGCGCACCGCCACTAGCACTTTGACCTAAATCTCGCACTAAATGAAAAGCGTCTTTAAAATCCATGGCTGGCCACCAAACGCCGTGACAGGTTGGAAAGTCTGTACAGGCAAGTGCGGCATAATTAGTGCTCGTCCAACCACCTAAAATAATCTGCATGAACAAAATCACCAATGCAAAGCGCAGAGCTAGTTTATGAGTACTGGACTTGATAATACTGTCAGAACTATGCCCCCAATGCCTATGTGCTAGCCATGTCAGCATTCCTAGCGTCGCCATACCACCAAGCAAGTGTGCGCTCACAATGACCGGCTTGAGTAACATGGTCACTGTCCACATGCCGAGCATGGCTTGCAAAGCAATCAGTAGCAGCAAAAAGGTAGACGTCCAAGGCGAAGACTTCACGTAATACTTAGCACGCCAGCCAAGAATAAAAATTGCAAGTACAATCAAACCTAAAGTCCCAGCGAAATAACGATGAGTCATCTCTCGCCATGCCTTTCCTGTAACAATAATGCTGTTTGGATAAGCTGATTGTGCATTTTGCAGAGCCACTACACTTTGCGGCACCGTTAATTCGCCATAACACCCTGGCCAATCTGGGCAACCTAACCCAGCATCGGTAAGCCTAACATACGCACCTAGCGCAACAACACACAAAGCCAGCACTGCGCCTAACAAGACTAAAGCTTTTAATAACTGATAACTTTTATTTGTAGAGTTCATCACTAACCTGCCCAAGAATATCTCAAGAGTCGTGTAACATCTTTGCGCACATCGGCAAGTGGCACATCAGACGGATAACTCATCATTAAATGTCCTAATGGGTCAACCAAATAGATGCGATTACTCAGCGTAACGTTTTCACTATTAACTTGAAATTGCTGAATGAGATTGGTCACGCTGACAGCAGGCTGATTAATAATAGCCATGCCGGGATAATCAGATTTAATTTTTGAGACATCCTGCATTTTGGTAATGAGTACACGTTGGGCTCGATCCATATCTTTATACAGAGATACATGTAATTGGCGCATATCGTGCAACTTTTCAAAACACGCTTGCCCGCACTCATCTGCTACAAACACAATACTCCATTTTTCTTTCCAAAATAGTGGCGTTAATACTTTTGCTTCATTATCCTGAATATCTAACGGACTACTTAACAAGCGTACCGGCGTTACCAACTCACCTATACTAGCGCCCGTAGGTATCCAGTTAAATCGATACATCATGATTACAACAACAATAGGTACAGCAAAAAATATCAACATTAATATAAAGACCTTGCGACCTTTACGCTGCATTTCTTGTTTAGATAATGGCTGATTGTCAGGCATGTATAAATCTCAAATAAATATAGTAAATTTCGTCAATAACTTAATTAAGGCTCTAGCTTAATTTTAGCTACGCTCATGTAGATATAAATCAGTAACGTCGCTATAGCAAAGCCAAACCACTGGTAGGCATACCCTAGATTCGTGGCTATTCTTTCGGCCGGCACTTGCCAGTTGCGGACAAAACCACCCGCCATACTGGCCTGATCCATTTTTATAGCCATAGGCGAAACTGTAAATGGCACGCTGTGCTGATATTTATCAATACTTATATTCTGCCAAACTGCGGGTATTGACTGCCCGGCCTTCAACGTTACCGCACTACTGTCTTCTAAAGTAAATATCTTTTTACTCGGTAGCCAGATTTGGCCTGTAATTGTTTGCAAACCAGAAGGAGTAGTAAATGTTGGCAAGTCTGTATGTGTGTCTTTACCCAAAATCCAGCCACGATTAATTAGTACGTATTGTGATGAATGCTCTATTTTCAAAGGTGTTATCACATGATAACCAACCCGATCACCTTCAACTTGATTGTCTAATAGAAACTGATATTTGGGCTCATATACGCCAGTCACGATGACTTTTTTGTAATTCCAATAATCAGCATTCGGCACAGTTAGCGTATGAATATTCAATGGAAACTTTAATGAATCACCGACCATCGATTGATTATAAGCTGCCTGTATCGCAATTTTCTGTTGCGCTTTGTTGTACTGCCACAACCCAAATTTAATAAACAAAGGAATACAAATCAAAGTGAGAATTGTGCCAATGAATGATGGCCGAAAGACATAGCGAAGTATTCTGAATTCAATTTGTTTCATAATTGCATTTGATTGTTAGCAGTCTCATAATACCTATTCAAGATACTGGATTGGACAAAGTCATGTTAGTAAAAATCATCATTGTTTTAACTCTAACTGCTATCGTAGGCAGCCTGTTCTCTGGGCTATTCTTTTTAGCAAAAGATAAAACTGGCAGTGAAAGAACCGTTAAAGCATTAACTGTCCGCATTGGACTTTCAATCATACTATTTATCCTACTGATGATTGGCTACTACTTCGGCCTTATTGGCCACCCTCACGCATAATCTGTCAATTATCACCAATGAGCTACTAAATTGGTATCTCTGACAAAAGAAAAGGGCGATGCCTATGCACCGCCCTTTTCTTAAATATCAATTAGAGCCAGTAAACAAAAATAAACAATCCCAACCAAACCACATCAACAAAGTGCCAATACCAAGCAACACCTTCAAAACCGAAATGATGCTCAGGCGTAAAATGCCCCTTCATGCAACGCAACAAAATTACAATTAACATAATGGTGCCAAGTGTTACGTGAAACCCATGGAAGCCAGTTAGCATGAAGAACGTGGCACCATAGGCACCACTACCTAACGTCAACCCCATTTCTGTATAAGCTTCATGATACTCATTCGCCTGACACACAAGGAAGGCAATACCTAGTGCGACAGTTAATGCCATACCAATAATCAGTTGCTTACGGTTATTCTTAATTAGCGCCCAGTGCGCCCAAGTAATTGTTGCACCTGATGTTAGGAGCAATGCGGTGTTAATTGCAGGCAAACCCCATGCTGACATTGCATGCAAGACACCAGGTTTATACTCGGTTCCCAGCACGACCCCTCCAGGACCAGATGATGGCCACGCGCCAATAAAGTCTTTATATGGCGTATATAACGGATCAAATGCAGCTAAATCTGGCACGGAAATAATACGCATATAAAACAATGCAGCAAAAAATGCCGCAAAAAATGCCACTTCAGAGCAGATAAATACAATCATCCCCACGCGAAATGACTTATCTTCCCACTTGGTAAATTTTCCAGTGATACTTTCCGCAATAATAGTACCCATCCACTTAAATACCATCGCCAAGATGATGCCGAAGCCGATATACATCATCCATTTACCTGGCGCTTGTAAGTATGCTAAATCTTTACTTTTATCAGTCGCCACACTGAAAACAAAACCTGATGCGAGCGATAGCAAGCCAGCGGAAAGAATAACTGGATATACACTACCATGAGGTACGTAATACTGATTACTTGAATGTGTCGCCATGCATGAACTCCCCTGCATTGTCTGAATAAATTAAATTTAATAGCTTGCTACAGCCATGTCCTAACCTTAAACAAATCTACAACTAGATCAAAACTAGTGAACAACTTTAACTGTCGGAAAAAAGGAATACGATAACGTCATCTCAGAAATATCTTTTGGAAGTTCTGAGCTGAGATAAAAACGCAATGGCATTTCTTTTTCCTCGCCCGGCTTAAGTGTTTGTCTAACGAAACAAAAGCACTCAATTTTTTTAAGATGTTTCGCCGCAACACCAGGTGTTACACTAGGTACTGCC
>DAIDAH010000190.1 GCA_027310735.1 Methylotenera sp.
TCATGCGGCATTCGCTGTGCTTGAGCGCACACGAGCCTTTATGGAAGAGTCAGGGCAAACATTTGAAGTCGCTCTTGCCATTACAAGAGCCGGCAATATATTCACCACTCACACTGCAGTGGATGCTGGCTTTGACCGATTTTCTCCAGCACTTATCGCACAATACCTTGCTGGTTATGCTGAACAAAAACTTGGTATAACACTCCAGAACCTATTAGCCCTAGGTCGCCAAAACCCGAATGATGCCTCAGAACCATTCAATATGGCCTATCTCGCGATTCGTGGCAGTGGCGCAGTGAACGCTGTCAGCCGCTTACATGGGAAAGTAAGCCGACAACTATTTGAACCACTCTTTCCCCGCTGGCCATTGAATGAAGTGCCTATTGGCCACATTACCAATGGCGTTCACATGCCAACTTGGGATTCTGCACTAGCAGATGACCTTTGGACAGAGTTCTGCGGAAAAGATCGCTGGCTTGGCACAACAGAAACATTAGGACAACAGGTTTGCTGCGCTTCAAATGCCCGACTTTGGCAATTCCGCAGTACAGCCCGCATCGCACTTGTTGAGTACACACGTAAACGTTTAGCACATCAACTCGCCGTCTCAGGCGCTTCACCAGATGCTATTGATGGTGCCCAACATCTATTTGACGGCAATACATTAACCCTAGGATTTGCCCGTCGCTTTGCAGTATATAAAAGACCTAACTTACTGCTTCATAATCCAGAGCGACTGCTACGAATATTAACCAACCCTCAGCATCCAGTACAACTCATCATGGCTGGCAAAGCGCATCCTGCTGACTTACCTGGACAAGCACTAATCAAAGAGTGGGCGCAATTCATTGAGAAATACGAAGTGCATCATCACGTGATTTTCCTCAGCGACTACGACATGCATTTAACTGAGCAACTGGTGCAAGGTGTAGATGTCTGGCTCAACACACCTCGACGCCCTTGGGAAGCATGTGGAACCAGTGGCATGAAGGTATTAGTCAACGGAGGTCTTAACCTATCTGAACTGGATGGATGGTGGGCAGAAGCTTATACTCCAGAAGTAGGATGGGCATTAGGTGATGGTCATGAACATGATCACGATCCGGCTTGGGATGCCATTGAGGCAGAAGCACTCTATAACCTGCTCGAACAAGAAGTAATTCCTGAGTTCTACAAGCGCGACGAACAAGGCATCCCCACGGCTTGGGTAAACAGAATGCGGGAAAGCATGGCGCGACTCACACCGCAGTTTTCTAGCAACCGCACAGTACGTGAATATACAGAGCAACACTATTTACCTGCAGCTAAGGCTTATCTGTCACGCGTTGACGATAACGGAAAAACTGGTATGGACATTGTCAACTGGCAGCACATGCTGGATCAGAAATGGATTGCGCTCCATTTCGGAGAAATATCGATTGAAACAAATGCCGAGCAATACATATTTGAAGTTCAAGTATGTCTGGATGGTCTTGACCCGGAGTCCGTACTAGTCGAGCTTTATGCAAACAACGAAAGCGACATTACACCAGAACGAGTAGAAATGAAGTGTGTACGGCAACTGGTTGGGGCGACAAACAATTATGCTTATCGAGCAACCATTCCTGCCACACGTCCGGCAGAAGACTATACTGCTCGGCTAATACCCCACTACTCTGGCGTAGCTGTTCCACTAGAAGCGCCACATATCTTGTGGCAGCGTTGAGAATAACTAAATGAATAAACCCATAATTCTGAACCTCGGCACAGTTGTTTCGGTGCGTGGTAGCGTAGTGGACGTGCGGTTCGACACACATCTTCCCCCCATTTACACCTTACTTCGTGCAGGAGAAGATGGATGCATTGCCATTGAAGTTCTATCCCAACTGGATGCTCATCGAGTACGCGGAATCGCGCTGACTTCAACACAAGGCCTCGCCCGCGGCATGACAGTCGAGGACACGGGTGGACCATTGCAAGCGCCTGTCGGAAAAGAAATTCTTTCGCGAATGTTCGATGTTTTCGGCAATGCTATTGATCGGTTGCCCGCACCCTCAGATATTCAATGGCGCTCTGTACACCGCGCACCACCACCGCTGGCACGACGTTCAACCAAATCCGAACTCTTCGAGACTGGCATTAAAGTCATTGATGTGCTGATGCCATTAGAGCGTGGCGGAAAATCAGGATTGTTTGGCGGAGCAGGCGTAGGAAAAACGGTGCTACTCACAGAGATGATACACAATATGCTCGGGCAGCAAGAGGGCGTAAGTATTTTTTGCGGTATTGGTGAGCGCTGCCGCGAGGGTGAAGAACTATACCGCGATATGAATGCCGCTGGCGTACTGGAAAACATGGTAATGGTGTTCGGCCAAATGAATGAACCTCCCGGCGCCCGCTTTCGAGTCGGTCATGCAGCAATGACGATGGCTGAGTACTTCCGAGACGACGAACATCGTGACGTATTGCTACTCGTCGATAATATATTCCGCTTCATCCAAGCTGGGATGGAAATCTCCGGCTTGATGGGACAGATGCCATCGCGTTTAGGCTACCAGCCGACGATGGGTACTGAACTATCCGGTTTAGAAGAACGCATTGCGAATACCGATACTGGCGCTATCACTTCTATTCAGGCAGTGTATGTGCCAGCAGATGACTTCACCGACCCAGCAGCGGTACATACATTTTCACATCTTTCCGCATCAATTGTGCTCTCTCGCAAACGGGCTAGTGAAGGACTTTTCCCAGCAATAGACCCTCTACAATCCAGCTCAAAAATGACCACGCCGGGTATCGTCGGCGAACGGCATTATGCTTTGGCACAGGAAATTCGGCGTACACTGGCACAATATGCCGAGCTCAAGGACATTATTGCGATGCTTGGTCTTGAACAACTCTCTCCTGAAGATCGTAATGTAGTCGGGCGAGCCCGTCGGCTAGAGCGCTTTCTCACCCAACCCTTTTTCACAACCGAACAGTTCACCGGCCTTAAAGGCAAGCTTGTGAGCCTTGAAGATGCACTTGATGGCTGCGAACGAATCCTACGTGATGAATTTAAAGACTATCCAGAAAGCGCGCTTTACATGATAGGAAGCATCGACGAAGCAAAGAAGAAAGCTGATTCTGAAAAGCCTGACACTAAAGCACAGCCAAAATCAGAAGCCGCTCCAGAACCTGCATTAGACCATACAGACTAAAGCGCATGAATATTAAGATTCTCTTACCGTTTCAGATATTCGCCGAAAAAATTGGCGTATTGCGTATTGTGGCAGAAACACATCATGGCTCATTCGGAATACTACCAAACCGGCTGGATTGTGCAGCAGCACTATCGCCGGGTATTCTGACCTATGAAACACAAGCTGAAGGCGAAATTTACGTGGCTATCGATGAAGGCGTATTGGTTAAAACAGGTCAGGACGTATTGATTTCCGTACGCAGGGCACTCGTAGGCAAAGACCTTAGCCAATTACGTCACTCTGTAGAGCAAGAATTTCTAACCTTGAACGAGCAGGAGAAAAATGTACGCATCGTTATGTCTAAACTCGAAGTGGGATTTTTACACCGTTTTGCGAGCTTTCGACATGAATGATGCGCAAGATAAAACGGAACGTCAGGATGCCGACTTTGCTGAGCAAGTCGGTACAAAAGCTGCGCGCAAACTCAAAGCACAACGCAACACCACGCCCGGCGTCTGGTTTGGATTAGGGATGATGGGGCTAATCGGTTGGTCTATAGTCGTTCCTACGCTGCTCGGTGCGATGCTCGGCCTTTGGTTAGATAAACACCATGCAGGAGAGCACTCATGGACATTAGCACTATTAATGGCAGGCTTAGTGATCGGCTGCTTCAATGCATGGCATTGGGTCGCTAAGGAAGAGCAAGCCATGCGAGAAGAACAGGAGAATCACGATGAGTGAAATGCTCATACTAACATTAGTCACTATTGCGGGACTCTTCCTCGGCGTATGTTTTTTTGGCAGCCTGTGGTGGACGATACGTCGTGGGCTAACATCAAAACGACCTGCACTTTTATTTATAGGCAGCCTGCTACTACGCACAAGCATCACGCTAACTAGCTTTTATTTCATTGCAAACGGCGATTTAGCCAGATTACTGATGTGTCTTCTAGGGTTCATCATCGGGCGTTTTATTATGGTACGGCTAGTTGGCCTACCCATAACAACACCACTAGCAAAGGAAACTGGTTATGCACCTTAGCCCCGATGAAATAATCTTCTGGCAACACGGTTTTTTTAAACTCAACGCCACCATTGTCTTCACATGGGGCTTGATGCTAGCGATGACGATTGGTGCCTATCTCATTACACGAGGTCTTTCCACCGAACTTAAACGTTCTCGCTGGCAAAACCTGTTAGAAATCATTGTCACGGGAATCTTGAAACAAATCGAAGACGTCGGTTTACGCCAACCCGAAAAATACTTAGGGTTTCTCGGCACACTATTTCTTTTTGTCGCCGCAGCCAGCCTAAGCACAGTGATTCCTGACTATGAGCCACCGACAGGCTCGCTCTCAACAACCATGGCGCTTGCGCTATGCGTCTTCGTAGCAGTGCCTCTGTTTGGTATCGAAGACCAAGGCTGGCGCGGCTATCTCAAGTCGTATATTGAACCCACGATCATCATGTTGCCGTTCAATATTATCAGCGAGCTTTCCCGCACATTGGCTTTAGCCGTTCGGCTGTTTGGCAACATGATGAGTGGTGCGATGATTATCGCAATTTTGCTGACCATCACGCCGTTTCTTTTTCCAGTCGTCATGGCCGTGCTTGGCCTACTCACAGGCATGGTGCAGGCGTATATATTCAGCATTCTGGCTGCAGTATATATCGCGGCAGCAACACAAGTTCGCAAACCAAAACCTGCTACAAATCTTTAAACATCAACCAATAGAATAAAAGGAAAAATTATGGACAACATGACGATTATTGCGGTGGCATCCATTGTCATTGCAGGCATTACGACCAGTTTTGGCTGCATGGGCCCAGCACTGGCTGAAGGCAGAGCTGTAGCAACTGCACTCACTTCACTAGCACAACAACCAGACTCTTCAGCCACGATTACTCGCACACTGTTTGTCGGCTTGGC
>DAIDAH010000191.1 GCA_027310735.1 Methylotenera sp.
GTGTTACACTAGGTACTGCCTGACCAACCACACTTTCATTTGTAGTGTTTTTAGCAATAAAAATCACGCTTGCAATCTGTCCTGGGTGCAACCTAACATTCGATTGCTTGGGATAAAAATTCCAACCTAATCCAGGCATTACATTGGTGATGAACTGCACTGTCACCCAGCGTGAGTTATCTAGCCGCGCAGTCGTTAATGACGCTGCAGTATTACTCGTTTTGCCATTCAAACCACTTACACTACATAAAACACTATATAAAGGAACCAAAGCAAAAGCGAAGGCTAAAGATCCAGCAACAAACCAGAGCAACTTAAGGCCTAACCGTTTATTTTTTAAAGCAACTTGCTCTTTGGTAGATCCTACTTGTGACTCATTTACTGATGCCATATTGTAAACATTGATACTACATACCAAACCAAAGCAATGCCTCCTAGAATTAGTGCTATTTTCTTATTACTACTTCTTTTAGTATCAGTCTCTTGATTACTCATATGTGCCCAAATCAAACCTAAGCTAGTTTGCCTAACCTAGGTTTACAAATTTATTTAACGACTGGTTGCTCAGTGAAACTATGATATGGCGGAGGTGATGGTAGCGTCCATTCCAAACCTTTAGCTCCTTCCCACACTTGGTCGGTAGCCTTTTTACCACCTCTTGTACAAGTCACAATATTGTAAACAAATAACAATTGTGACAAGCCAAGTGCAAATGCAGCAATAGATGAGATCATATTAAATTCAGCAAATTGCAATGCATAGTCAGGAATGCGACGTGGCATCCCAGCAAGTCCTAAGAAAAACTGAGGGATAAATGTCAGATTAAATGAAATTGCGGTTAACCAAAAGTGTAGCTTACCTAGTTTTTCACTGTACATATGCCCGGTCATTTTTGGTAGCCAGTAATAAGTCCCAGCCATAATCCCCATAATGCCACCAGCAAACAATGTGTAGTGAAAATGTGCAACTACAAAATAACTATTATGGTATTGCGCATCAGCGGCAACGTCGGCAAGCACCAATCCAGTCAGACCGCCAATACCGAACAAAATAATCCAGCCCACAGCGAACAACATAGGTGTTTCAAAGCTCATAGAGCCTTTCCACATAGTTTTAATCCAACAGAAAAACAGCACTGCTAATGGTAATGAAATTGCCATGGTGCTATACATAAAATACAGCAGGGCTGGCACTGGCATACCCGCAGTGAAAAAATGATGCGCCCAAACCACTACAGATAACCCACCAATTGCCCAGAATGAATATACCTGAGCCTTGTATCCATACATAGGTTTACGTGAGAATGTTTCCAGAATTTGTGGAATGAAACCCCAAACAGGTAACAGCAAGATATACACTTCAGGATGCCCAAAGAACCAAAATAGATGCTGGAACATAATTGGGTCACCGCCACCAGCCGCATCAAAGAAGTGCGTACCAAAATGACGATCGGTCAACAGCATAGTAACTGCGCCTGCTAATACCGGAATTGTAGCCACTAACAAGAAAGCCGTAATTAACCAACCCCATGCAAACATTGGCATTTTCATTAAAGTCATACCAGGGGCGCGCATATTAAACAGTGTCACAATAATGTTAATTGACCCCATGACCGAGGATATCCCGAGCAAATGCACTGCAAAAATAGCAAAGTCCACACCAATACCACCTTGTATAGAAAGTGGTGGGTAGAAAGTCCATCCTGTGGCTAAAGCACCATCGCCAATCCCAAACAATGCCAAGGTAAATGGCAAAGTTAAAAGAATTGCAGAGGGTGGCAACAACCAGAAACCCCAGTTATTCAAACGAGGCAAAGCCATGTCTGGCGCACCTATTTGCAATGGAATCATCCAGTTAGCAAAACCTGTAGCCGCAGGCATTAGCGCAGCAAAAATCATAATCAAGGCATGCACACCAATAAGCTGATTAAAAAACTCAGGATTCATAAGCTGCAAGCCCGGCTTAAATAATTCTGCACGAATACCTAAGATCATGCAGCCCCCAACAAAGAACATAATCAAGGAGAACGTCAGGTACATCGTGCCGATGTCTTTATGATTAGTAGTTGTTAGCCAGCGCATAATTCCGGCTGGACGATCATGGTGCTCTTCATGATGCGCTACTGTGGTTGTACTCATTTCATTCTCCTAATTACTCATACTCAATAATTAATTTATTATCAATGACTCAAGCGCGAAAGTGGCTTATTGGCGCGCTGCTTTAACTTGCGATGGTTGCAACACATCACCAACGCTATTACCCAAAGCATTTCGCTCATAAGTAATCACCGCGGCTATCTCCGTGTCATTAAGCACAGCCTTCCATGAAGGCATTACTCGAATACCATTAAGAACACGATCCAAATGACTATCTTTCATATACTTACCATCTGCACCAAAAATTGGCCCATTAGCAATTTTACTACCCGTTAAAGGCGGAAATGCTGGAGGCAAGCCTGCACCCGTCACCTGATGGCAAACGGCACAATTTTTCTCATACACGCCCTTACCAGTCTTAATAAGATCTTCTTTTGTCCATTCTTTGTCAGCACCGGCATTAGCCTTCGCCAATTCAGCCTTCTTTGCTACCACCCATTTTTTGTAATCTGCCATTGGCACCGCATCAACTACAATAGGCATGTAGCCATGACCTTTACCACATAACTCTTTACATTGTCCGCGATAAACACCTGGGCGTATTACTTGCACCCATGTTTCACGGATAAATCCTGGCACAGCTACGCGAGAAGACCCAAACTGCGGCACCCACCAGTTATGCAATACATCCGTAGCTGTCATTAACACGCGTACTTTTTCGCCAACAGGAAGTACTAAATGATTATCGACCTCTAATAGATAATGATCATCCTTTTTTGCAAGATTGTGCATCTGATCACTAGTGGTGGTGAGGTTGCTTACAAATTTAATACCTTTTGCATCACCATCCATATACTCATACTGCCAGCGCCATTGTGAACCGGTCACCTTAATAACCATCGTCGCTTTATCTCTGGTGTTTTCCATCATTAACACGCTATGGTAGGCTGGAATTCCCATAATCACGAAGTCAATTAGCAAGAGTATTGCGAAAGGAATGAGTGTCCAAAAAATTTCAACTGCTGTCGATGGCGCCTTATCTACCACAGGCGTACACCCCTTACTTTTGCGATGCGCAAAAATCGAATAAATCATTACAGCAAGTACAGAAACAAAAATAATGGCAATAATAATCATAAACTTATTATGCACGTGCAATGTATCAAGAGCCATTGGTGTTGCTGGCTCCGGAAAGTTCCATCTGTAATCGGCACAAGCGCTTATCGAAGCGAGCATTGCCGCGAAACCTAGCCCCATTTTCCTTAAAACTTGCATAAACTTGCTCCAAACCTAAGTTTAATAAATACGTCTTATTGTTTTATTGTTTGCTTGAGATCACGTACCAGTAGGGCACGCTCCTCGTCATTTATAAAATGTCCCCCAAACTCAACCTCTTTACCATGCGAACTAATAAAAATCGCACTTCTACCACCAAGGCCATTACTTCTAACCACATCTCTTACTACCACTTGCGCCCAATACCTTTGAAAAACTGTCTTTGAGACCTGCTCACAAACTCTCTTCTCGATCACAACGCTATCATCGACTATCGTAATACTTTCAAAATCAGACGAATGCAAATAGACAATACGAAAAGCATAAGCAATTGCCAACACCTCTAACCCTGCAAACGGCAGCACAAAAAAAGCCCCAATATGCATAAAACCCAATGAGATCAGCAAAACAACTATAGTTAGAGCAACAATCACCTTCACCGCATCTTCTGGCAAAAGTGAATTATTTGGCCTTAAAATAATCTGATTATCTACATTAGATATCGCCATACCTTTCTCGCCCCTAGCGACTCAAACTTTTATTTATTGCATACAATATTTTTTTGTGCGTCATTTTGACGCAGGTCAAAAAGTATCACAAAAAAAAATTAGCTTCAAGCAAATACTTACAATTAAGTAACAATTAATTAACAAGTTTGTGAATTAAGTCAAACTGATTGCTCATTAATCATAATGTTAAGCAATAGAATTGACACTTAAACTCCTTATACATGCGCTATGGAGAGAGGTGGAATAGCCAACTTTAAGTTTCGAACTAACTGTTCAGAAAATATCGCTCATATCAAGGCAAAAAAAATCAATTGTGATATGGCAATAAGCTAGAAGTAAAAACTACGACTAAAAATCATTAAGAACTACAAAATATTTGATGACACGCGGTCCAGAATCGAACTGGCAGATTGTCACCAAAGTGGCGACCTTAAGACAAGCACTACAACTTAAGACTCAATAAGCATGGCACTTAGCAAGTTTTATAAAAGTTGTGCAACGTTTTATACTAGGAAAAATAGGCAAAAAAAATGACCTACTAAGCGCAAGTCATTAATTTTATTATGGTGCCCGGGGCCGGAATCGAACCGGCACGCATTGCTGCGCGGGATTTTGAGTCCCGTGCGTCTACCAATTCCGCCACCCGGGCTTATGGGATATACATTACTGTATAATTGCAACAGGCGTCATTATAGCAAGCTCTAGCATTTATGAAAACAGAAGATTTCGATTTTATTTTACCCCCACAATTAATTGCACAACATCCAACCCCCGACAGGTCAGCAAGCCGTATGTTACGGCTAAATGGCGTGGATGGAAGTTTAAGTGATGAAGCCTTTGCTGACCTCTCTAGTTTTTTGCAAACAGGTGATTTACTTATATTTAACGATACGCGCGTAATAAAGGCGCGCCTATTTGGCCACAAGCATACCGGTGGTAGTGTTGAAGTGTTGATTGAACGGATAATTAACCAGCACACAGCTTATGCACATGTTCGCGCATCGCGCGCGCCAAAGATTGGTAGCCAATTGAGGCTATCAGATGCCTTTGATGTAGAAGTTACCGCTCGCCACGATGATTTGTTTGAATTACATTTTTTAAGTGAGACTCCCGCATTAGATTTACTTGAGCAATTCGGCGCCCTGCCTTTACCTCCATACATCACCCATGCAGCCACTATAGATGATGAAAATCGTTATCAA
>DAIDAH010000192.1 GCA_027310735.1 Methylotenera sp.
TATTTGCATACTTGCTCACGCATGAAACCAGCGTTTCCATAGGTGGCAAAGCCGTAAAAACATACCCAGAACGTTTCCCATGGACCCAATCCAAGATTCAATGTGGATGCAGCAAGCTCCCGTATTGGGGTGAAGTAGCCTACAAAGGTAAAGCCTGTCCAAAGTGCAAATGTGATCCAAACAAAGTGCTTAGCACCTTTTTTTGCTAACTTCTTCGCTGACATATTCCCAGCGTCTAGTTTCATCCGCGCTGCACGGTCTCCTTCTATTTTATGCTCGATCCAAAGGAAAATTTCCGTATATACGGTTTGTGGGCAAGTGTAGCCGCACCATAAACGCCCGGCGATTGCGGTAAAAAGAAATAGTGACAGTGCTGATATGATCAGTATTGCTGTGAGGTAAATTAAATCTTGAGGGTACAGCACCAGATTGAATATATAAAAACGTCTAGCGCCCAAATCAAATAACAGGGCTTGTCGATGACCCCATTCCATCCATGGCAAACCGTAAAAAACTAGCTGCGTCAGCCAAATCATGACCCAGCGCCATTTTGTAAAGTAGCCAAATGTGCTGCGTGGATAGATTTTCTCTTGCGCCGCATATAGTGAAATGACAACCTCATTTTGCGGAGGTGTTTTTTCTGCAAGTTTAGTTTCTGGCACTTTGTTCATATACCCAACTTTCTTTATGGAAATTTGTGTTTGCTAGATTGTAATTTTAGACGTTTTAATTGTGATTTATGTTGATGCTATTTTAATGGCATTAGTTTAATTTATATAACTAATATATAACTATATTGCCAATCAGTCAATTAGTTGACTATTGTGTAGTTAAGCATATTATTAACATTTTTGGCACCCATCATGAAAATAGTAATTGTTGGAGGCGTAGCCGCTGGAATGTCTACCGCAGCACGTGCCCGTAGATTAAGCGAGCAAGCTAACATCATTGTATTAGAGCGTAGTCAATACGTTTCCTTTGCTAACTGTGGCTTACCCTACCATATTGGCGGTGATATTAAAGATCGTGACCAACTGCTATTGCAGACGCCGCAAACGCTAGCGGAAAATCTAAACCTTGATGTTCGTACCGGACATGAAGTGCTAGCAATTAATCAAATTGAACGAACAATAACCATCAAAAACCTTACTTCGGCTGATGAGTACATTGAGACTTATGATAAATTAGTACTCTGTCCTGGTGCCAGTCCAATCATACCAAGCCTTCCGGGCGTAGATCATCCAAGTATTTTTACACTTCGTAATATTGAAGATATGGATGTGATTAAGACAATTGTCGATCAAGGAATTAAGCAAGCTATTGTGATAGGCGGTGGTTATATTGGTGTAGAGATGGCGGAGAGTTTGCGGCATCGTGCCATCGGGGTTACATTGGTAGAGCTTTCTGATCAAATAATTCCACCATTAGATCAGGAGATGGCGCGTGACCTTCAGTACCATTTGGAGTATCACGGTGTGCAGTTAAAACTAGGCGTTGCGGCAGTTAGCTTTGCTGATATTAATGGCAGTGTTGCCGTGACTTTGCAAGATGGTACGACATTATTAGCTGACTTAGTGCTACTTGCTGTAGGCGTACGTCCGGATGTGCGTTTGGCTCAGAGTGCTGGCCTGATGCTTGGCTCGCGAGGGGGTATTCAAGTAAATGCGCATATGCAAACGTCAGATCCCAATATTTATGCCGCAGGGGATGTAGTAGAGGTAACAGATACCATCACTGGTGATACTGTGTTAGTTGCACTGGCAGGGCCGGCTAATCGTCAAGGCCGTATAGTTGCAGATCATATTTTTGGACGTGATAGTGCTTACACATCAACGCAAGGCACCGCAATAGTCAAAGTGTTCGAAATGACGGGAGGCGCAACAGGTGCTTCAGAGAAAATACTCAAGGCAAAGAAGCTGCCTTATCTCAAAATTTACATTCACCCGACAGGGCATGCCAGTTACTACCCAGGCTCAACCTCTATGCATATTAAATTGTTGTTTGCACCTAGTGATGGAGTCGTTATGGGGGCGCAAGTTGTAGGATATGATGGTGTAGATAAACGTATTGATGTTTTTGCTACGGCTATTCGTGCAGGCATGACAGTTTATGATCTTGAAGAGTTAGAGTTGGCTTATGCACCACCTTATGGGTCAGCTAAAGATCCCATTAATATGGCGGGATTTGTTGCATCTAATCTACTTAAAGGCGACATTAACTTCTGGTATGCAGAGGATTATCAAGCAGCAATAGGTGATAACATTATTGTTGATGTGCGTAGTGCGCATGAATATCAAACTTGGCATATACCATCAGCAATCAATATTCCATTAGGCCAATTGCGTAATAAATTAGATACATTGCCTCATGATCAACCCGTGTTTCTATACTGTCGTGTTGGTTTTAGAAGTTATTTAGCTTACCGAATATTGGTGCAGTCCGGTTTCAAAAATGTAAAAACTTTAGCTGGCGGGTCTAAGACTTTCTGTAGTTATCACCGCACGCCACTTTGTACTGGCCGCCCAGGAGTTCCTTTTGTTGCGCACGCAGAAGATCAGTTGGCCGAAACGGAGATTGGGTCAAGATGTGCATAGTGAGATGGTAATTGTTATGACCGAAATATTGCTTCATGAATAATTTGTTGTCAGTGGTTATTAGGTGAATATTCAGTTCAAGATTGGAATCAATAATGCAAATTAAGTGTCCTCATTGCGGTAAAGAAAATCGTTTTTCTATAGATAAGATAGGGTCAATGCCTGTTTGTGGCGCCTGTAAGAAGTCATTGTTATCAGGGCCGATAGTACTTAATCAAGTTAATATAGATGAAATGTTGACGCAAAGTATATTGCCCGTAATGATTGATTTCTGGGCACCGTGGTGTGGACCATGCAAGATGTTTGCTCCAACATTTAAAACAAGTGCTGAAAAGTTTGCCAATCAAATTATTTACGCTAAGGTTGATACAGAAGCAGAGCAGGTATTAGGTGCGAAATACAATATAAGATCTATTCCTACCTTAGCTTACTTTTGGAAGGGGCGTGAGATGGGGCGCGTTAGCGGAGCGCTGGCATTGGAACAGTTGAATGCCATTGCTTTACAGGTTATTCAGGCCAGTAAATCAACTTAGTTATTTAAGATATTTCACGATACGCTATTAAGTTTTATAGTGGGTAACGAAAAGGTTTTTAGTAGCATAGCTACATGTGCGTTTATGTAACATTCAAACTTTGTTATATAATTCAGCCCTTAATTTTTAACGCTGCTTTTTCATGAAGCAGCTCTTTTGTAATCCATTAATCTAGGAAGTAAAATGAGCCAAATTATTATTGACCACAACCCATCAGAAGAAAAATTGAAAGAACTAGGTGTATCTAGCTGGTCTATTTGGGATTGTGCGCCATCTAAATTTCCACTTGACTTCGGTATGACAGAAAGCGCCTATGTATTAGAAGGTGAAATTCGCGTAACACCACAAGGTGGCGAAACTGTTGTAATCAAAGCAGGTGACTTTGTAGTGTTCCCTAAAGGTATGAAGTCAAACTGGGAAGTGACTAAACAATTGAAGAAACATTACAAACATTCATAATTGCAATTTCGTTTGTACGTTATAAAATAAGGCCTTGAGTATTCAAGGCCTTTTTCTTTTAAGGAGTCTGAAATGACCACAATTCTTGTGGAAAAACCAACGACGGAGAAGTTAGCTTCACTAGGCGTTACGAGTTGGCCAATATGGACTAAAGAGGTATCACAGTTTCCATGGTTTTTTGGGACGCAAGAAATTGCGTATATTCTTGAGGGTGAAGTAACCGTTACCCCAGATGGTGATGAAGCTGTTAGTTTCCAGACGGGCGATTTAGTTACATTTCCAGCAGGCATGTCTTGCACGTGGCATGTTAAAAAGGCATTACGCAAGCACTATCAGTTAGGCTGAAAATGCTAAATCTCTGCAATCAGTGACTCTTGTAGCAGTCTGATGTGTTCCATATCTAATTTTTGGCCTTTTCTAGCTGAAATTAAAAAGCTGTCTTCAGCACGATTTCCTAGCGTGTTGATTTTAGCGTTATGCAGTTCTATTTTGTGTATTAAAAACTGATGTGCTAGCGTAGCCAATAGTCCTGGTCGGTCATTCGCTATAATCTCTAGCTTATGATTATTGTTGTCAGCCTCTTTGGTAATGGTCACTTGCGTTTGAATAGGCATGTGTTTTACCTGACGACTAATACGTCCTTTTAAGGGTGACTCTAATTGGTAACTCTCATCGAGTTTTTGCGTCAGATCAACCTCGATAAAGTTTAATAAACCACTATAACTAACCGACTTACCTGATTGATCTAAAACAATAAAGCTATCTAATGCATAGGCGTGATCTGTAGTATAAATTTTCGCTTCGACGATGGTGTAACCCATACGATCAAAAAAGTTACAGATTCTTGCAAACAAGTCATTTCGATCCTTGGTATAAATCATTACTTGAATGCCATCACCACTGGGGCTCAGTCGAGCACGCACTATCGGCTGGCTCGCCATTAGGTGTGGGGTAAGAAGTCGGCTATGCCAGGCGATTTCATCACTTTCATGACGTATGAAATAATTTACGCCAAACTTAGCCCATAAATGTTCGTAAGAGTGAGCGCTAAGGCCAAATTTGTTTAATTTTTGTGCGGCTTCTGTTTTACGTAGTTCTATGGCTTGCTGTGGATGTATGATGTGATGCGCAAGCGTTCGCCTCGTTGCATAGAAAAGGCTTTCTAGTAGGCGTGCTTTCCATGCGTTCCACACGACTGGGCTTGTTCCACGGATATCAGCAACGGTGAGTAAATATAGTGCAACTAACCTTCGTTCATCGCCTACAAAATGTGCGAATGCTTCGATAACGCTAGGATCAGATAAATCTGACTTCTGTGCCGTTGCAGACATTTTCAAGTGAGATTCGACTAGCCATGCAACCAACGCGCTATCGGCCTTTGATAAGGCATGTTGCTTGCAGAATCTACTGGCATCTAATGTTCCTAGGGTTGAGTGGTCTCCACCGCGACCTTTTGCAATATCATGAAACAATGCAGCTAAGTAAAGT
>DAIDAH010000193.1 GCA_027310735.1 Methylotenera sp.
TGATGTGCGCAACAAAGGCTACACCACAAGCATCACGCTCATTTGAAGGACTATATAAGCCTTGCTTTTCAGGCTGGCCTTGATTTACTTGAACGTGACTTACTAAGTTTGAGTTACTTAATTCTGATGCCATATTATCTAATCACAAAACATTTAGCGGAACCTTCAAGTTTACCGCTAAATGTCTATGTGTTCAATAAGATAGAGACTAAAGATAGTGATTATTTTCACAAATACCGCCAGATGACCGCAGAAACAATCGTAGAAAACTTACGCAGCTGCTACCAATCGAAACGCTTTTTTAGCCGCCTCAATCGTCACAGCAATGTCTTCATCTGTATGTGCAGCAGAAACAAAACCTGCTTCAAATGCAGACGGGCCAAGATAAATGCCGCTATCCAGCATACTGTGGAAAAACTTGTTAAACGCTTCTTTATTGGATTGCACCATCTCGTCATAGCTCGTAGGACAAATCGCCGAAAAGTACAAACCAAACATACCGCCTACGCTCTGCGCACTGAACACTACGCCAGCCTCTTTTGCGGCAGTAACTAAACCATCAACCAGTTTTTTAGTTTGTGCGGCCAGCTTGGCATGAAAATCTGGCGCCTGAATCAACGCTAGCGTTTTCAAGCCCGCTGTCACAGCCACAGGATTGCCAGACAAAGTACCCGCTTGATACACAGCACCCAACGGCGCCAAGCAACTCATGATATCTTTACGGCCACCAAATGCTCCCACTGGCAAACCGCCGCCAATGACCTTACCTAGCGTGGTCATATCCGGCTTGATGTTATACAGCGCTTGCGCACCGCCTAAAGCCACGCGGAAGCCTGTCATCACTTCATCAAAAATCAGCACCGTGCCATGCTTGGTACAAAGCTCACGCAAGGTTTGCAAAAACTCCATGTGTGGCACGATCAAGTTCATATTACCGACCACAGGCTCAATAATCACACAGGCAATTTCGTCGCCCATGTTTTCAAATAATGTTTTAAGCTGCTGGGTATTGTTGTACTCGAGCGTCAGCGTATCAGCTGCCACTTCTGCTGGAACGCCTGCGGAGCTTGGCACACCCATTTCATTCGTCTTGCCAAATGTAAGCAAGCCAGAACCTGCTTTTACCAGTAACGCATCGGAGTGGCCGTGGTAACAGCCCTCAAATTTGACCAACTTATTACGCCCCGTGAACCCGCGTGCTACACGAATAGCACTCATCGTGGCCTCAGTACCGCTGCTCACCAAACGTACCTGCTCCATACTTGGCACGAGCTTATTGATAAGCTCCGCCATTTCAAGCTCCAACCCTGTTGGCGCGCCAAATGACAAACTATTTTCGGCGACTTCCTGCACCGCCTTAATCACTGTTGGATGCGCATGCCCAACAATCATCGGCCCCCAAGAGTTGATGTAGTCAATGTACTCTTTGCCATCCACATCCCACAACTTAGAACCCAAGCCGCGCTTAAAGAACACCGGCGTGCCGCCAACACTACGAAAGGCACGCACTGGCGAATTCACTCCACCAGGAATAAGTTGTTGTGATTTTTCAAAAAGAGATTGATTAATAGATGTCATGATGGCGCCTTAAGTTGATGTCCTAAAATTATCGTTTTGAAATATGACGTCCTAAAGCTTAAACGTCTTGAAATAACCGTGAAAATTGTCGAGTAGCGCTTGCAATGTCAGTTGCACTAAAAATCGCATTGATCACTGCAATAGCGCTCGCCCCAGCAGCTATGGAACTCACTGCGTTATCCAGCGTAATGCCTCCAATAGCCACCGCAGGTATTTTCAACTGCTGACTAGCACGTTCAAACAAATCCAAACTGGCCACTGGCGCATGCGGCTTTGTGCTTGACGCAAAACATGCGCCAAAAGCCACATAATCAACACCCGCTTGCTGAGCGATTTCCGCCAGATCAAATCGGTTATAGCACGATGCGCCCAAGATTTTATTTGGCCCAAGCCTGTCGCGTGCTGCAATTAAATCACCATCATCAGCACCCAGATGCACACCGTCCGCATCTAAGGTCAGACACAGCTTAATCGAATCGTTAATGATGAATGGCACCTGATACTGCCTGCACAACGGCAACAGTATACGTGCCTGCTGCGTTTGCAGCTTGTGACTAGCTGATTTGTTACGGTACTGCAGCACACTCACACCGCCTTGCAATGCCAACTCGACCTTAGCTAATAATGTGTCGGTGTCAGACTCATCGGGAGTCACTGCATATACACCTCTGATCATACAATCCACCAACTAATGTGTTTTAACGCTGCCGTCGCCGCTATTCACTACAGCGTCTTCTTCATCGCGCGCCCAAAACATACGATCTGGAATATATTGCCCCATGCCAGGCATAAAGCCATTTTTAAGCGTTTGCCAGGTATATTCCTGCGCCTCTAGAACGGCTTCCTCCATACTCAAGCCGTGCGCCATACAAGCCGCAATCGCGCTGGTTAAAGTGCAGCCAGAACCGTGATAACTACCGGGCAACCGCTCCCATTTATAGGCTTTAATCAGTTTATTGTCGCCATATAAAGTATTAGTGACTTCCAGTGTGCGCTCATGCGTACCAGTAATCAGCACGTACTCGCTACCCATTGCCAATAAACGCGCGGCACTTTCATCCAGCGAAGTCAGGCCGACCTCTTCATTATCGTCCGCAAAGGCAAATCGGCGCGCCTCCAAACTATTTGGCGTAATTAAAGTCGCTTGTGGGAACAGCAACTCAACCATCGCGTCCATCATGTCATCATTGCTTAAATCATCACCACGGCCAGACGCTAGAATTGGATCAATCAGCAAAGGGATATCCGGGTAATCTGCCATAATCTCAGCAATCACAGCCACATTCTCAACGGAGCCTAATAAGCCGAGCTTGAATGCAGAAACCTGCACATCCTCCAAAATGGCGCGCGCTTGGTCATTCACCCAATCAGAATCCATCGCCAGCACACTATCAACACCACGCGTATCTTGCACGGTAATCGCAGTTACTACAGAAAGAGGATGGCAACCGATGCTGGCAAAAGTCAGAATATCCGCCTGCAAACCCGCACCTCCACTTGGGTCTGTGCCAGCAAAAGTCATTACTGATGGAGGAGCTTGATTGGCCATGGCTGTTTACCGTTTGAGTTTGATAGTCTAATCATGTCATTGTGGAGCGGGCGATGGGAATCGAACCCACGGCTCTAGCTTGGGAAGCTAGGGTATTACCATTATACGACGCCCGCGTAATTGCATATTTTACTGCATTTTAATTGATGCCTGTTAACTCCAATGCATTAGCAGTAATAAAATTGACCAACTATTAAGACATTCTGCTAACTAAAACTCGAGTGGATTCACATCTATCGCCCATCTGACTTTAGCGGCAATTGGCAGACCTCTTAACTGAGCACATAAATGTTTAAGCAAGCGCTGCAAGGCAGGACGATGACTAGATTGCATCAACACATGCCCACGCTCCATGCCTTTCAAGCGCTCCATTTGCGGACGTACTGGGTCATACACCAACACATCATTTGTCAGGCTACGCGCCAATTCGAACGCATGTTGCAAAAACTGCTGCACGAGCACAAAGTCATTTGCTTCAGCGCGCAACAACGCCATAAACACATAGGGCGGGAACTGAACTTGCTCGCGCTCTTCCAACAGCGTGTTGGCATAACTAACGTAATCCTGAACACGCAGAGCATTAAACAAGGCATGCTCGGGAAACTGCGTTTGAATAATCACCTGGCCGGCTTTATCCGCGCGCCCAGCACGACCAGCCACCTGCATCAATTGTGCAAACAAGCGTTCACTAGCACGGAAATCAGGGCTATGCAGCGCGCTATCAGTATCAATCACGCCAACCAAGGTCAAGTTTGGGAAATCATGCCCTTTAGCCAGCATTTGCGTGCCAACCAGAATATCTATCTCTTGGTTATGCACTTTATCCAGAATCTCAACCAGCGCATGTTTACGGCTAATGCTGTCACGATCAACCCGTGCAATGCGCGCTGTGGGCAGTAACTGCGCCAGCGTTTGCTCTAGCCGCTGCGTGCCATGCCCCGTTGGATGCAAATCCGCATTGCCACAACTAGGGCATTGATGAGGGATTCTTTGCTCATGTCCGCAATGATGACAACGCAACTTTTTCTGCCCCAAATGCACCACCATCTTGCTGCTACAACGAGTGCAGGGCGCAATCCAATGACAAGCAGAACACAGCAACACGGGCGAATAACCGCGCCGATTGATGAACAGCAAGCTTTGCTCTTTGCGCGCCAACCTCAATTTTAAAGCTGCGACCAACTGTGGCGTCAGGCCTTGCTGCAAATGCACTTTAGTCGTATCGATACATTCAATATTTGGTAGCTGTGCCGCAGTCACTGCGCGCTGACGCAAACTCAGCAAGCCATATTTATTCGCTTGCTGCTTACTCGCCGTCGCGTTATGCCAACTTTCCAATGCTGGCGTTGCCGAGCCCAGCACCACAGGAATATTCAGGCGCTTGGCACGCACCAAAGCCACATCACGCGCGTGGTAGCGCATGCTGTCTTGCTGCTTATAAGAACTATCGTGCTCTTCATCAATAATAATGAGCTTCAATCGCGGCAAGGGCGTAAAAATAGAAAGCCGCGTACCGATGACAATTTTAGCGATTCCAGACTGTGCCAATTGCCAATTATGTAAGCGCTCGCTCTCACTCAAGTTGCTGTGCAGGCTGACTAATTGAAAATTAGGCAGGCGACTTCTAAAGCGCGCTTCGAGCTGGGGCGTTAAGTTAATCTCCGGCACCAGCACCAGCACTTGGGCATCTGCATGCTGCAAAGCGTGCTGTATTAAGCGAATATAAACTTCAGTTTTTCCGCTGCCGGTAATACCGTGAATCAACCATGCCTTGAAAGCATTTGACACCTGCACAATCTGCGCTACTGCCTGCGCCTGCTCTTCATTTAATTCCGGCTGTGAGGCCAGCGCTATTTCAGGCACACGTGGCGCTGCTAACACTTGCTGACTACTCGCCCAACCACTTTCCACTAATTGCTTGATGACTTTGCGCGCACTACTAGAAAG
>DAIDAH010000194.1 GCA_027310735.1 Methylotenera sp.
GCGCATCTCTATCCGGCTTGGAAAGAACCTCCCCCCATATCAACCGACCGTCCTTACAGCGATGTTCAGCCTCAAAGCTCGCAAATCCAACCTGCGCGCCTGATTGCTCAGATGCAGCTCTCTGCTGGATTGCTTCTTTGATGCGTGCCACCCCTTCATCGGTAAACATCTCAAAAACATGATGCCCTATCATCTCGTCAGCCTTGAAACCGCGCAGGCGCTCGTCTGCAGGGCTGATATATGTGATGCGGAGATTGCTATCAGTCTTCCAGATAACATCCAAAGTATCTTCCGTTAGTTGACGATAAAGCGCTTCACTTGCAAGTAGCGCCTGAGTACGCTCCTCAACCAAGGCTGTCAAGATGCTGTTTTGCACCTGCAAGCTTTTGAGTGGATAAACTTCACCATCCTGCGCTGGATGGTAAGGTATGGAGATACTGCTGTGCACGATCTTCCATTCATTTCCTTCAAGACGAAAGATCAGCACTAGTCGTGCGACCTCTCTCGACAACATCTGGTTCACTTCAGGTAAATGAATATGAAAAAAAGCGGTAGCAACTACTACATCATCGCTAACATCCTGTAATGAGAGGTCAAGCATCTCAATGCGAATACGCCCCTGAACTTGCGCGAAATCTTGACGAGTAATTTTAATCCACTCATCCCGATCCTTGACCAAAAAACTACCGCTTCCAGTATAGCCGCTAAAGTTATCACTAAAGTGAGTAGTCAAACGATCATCCCGTGAGGCATACATCTCAATGTACTCCTCAAACAGCGAATGAATTTTTCGATGACGATCTAAATTAACGGTATTGGCAATCATGAAAATATACTACACCAGCCTAATCAACATGAGTGCCTCGGAGAGATTTTTAATGACCTTATCAATATCCAACCCATCCACAGGTTCGCCATGGTTGTAACCGTAAGGCACACAGAATACAGGGCAGCCAGCGGCACGCGCAGCTAAGGCATCGCTCAGAGAGTCACCTATCAATAACAGCTGCGTTACAGGCACATCAAAAAATCTAGCTGCATGTAACAAAGGCATAGGGTGGGGCTTTTTCTCTGGCAGAGAATCACCTGACAGAACAATTTCAAAGTATTCATCCAGCCCCACCCCCTTTAGTAAAGGGTTCGTATAACGAGCGACCTTATTGGTGATGCAGCCAAGTCGAAAGCCTGCCGCTTTCATCGCTTTAAGGCCTGTACTCACGCCCTCGAAAAGTTTACTTTGCAGTAGAAGCTCTGTGTAATGCTTTTCGAAAACAGGTAAGGCCGTCTCATACAGCGCAGCATCTGGCTCAGCATGCATATCACCAGTTAAAGCTCGCTTCACAAGCCAGCTAATACCATTGCCGATGTAGCTCATTAGTAAAGTTTGTGAAACTGACGGGCGGCCCATGTCCCGCAACATCCGATTTGCGGACTCTGCCAGCTCTGGCGCTGTGTGAAGAAGCGTACCATCCAGATCAATGAGTATTGCTGAAATATCTAATGGGAAATGCACTTGAGCCATGCTGAGCCTTTTGAATATTGTGAAGAGTAAATTATAAATTGATCCGCAAACAATACCATAGTGATTTTATCAACAATTAATCAATTGTTATATTTGATCCCCTACGTTTCATCTATGAAATCTACTATTTTGTATAGTTAAAGAATAAAGCATAAATTGCTTAATGCGTCCAAATTAACTAATATCCTAGTAATTCAGTATGGATTATCGCAGATGAAAACCCCCGCAACATTAGCCCCTGATCGTTATGGTTTTAACTTTGACAACAGCTACCTGCAATTACCTGCTATTTTTTATAAAAAGCAGCAGCCTGCTGAAGTCAAAAATCCAGAAACTGTACTTTTTAACGATTCGTTGGGAATAGCACTCGGCTTAAATATTAATGCCATTAAAAAACAGGCGGCACAATTCCTATCTGGAAATATGCCGTATCACGGAGCAGATCCTATCACTCAAGCTTATGCTGGGCACCAGTTCGGCCATTTCAATATACTAGGTGATGGGCGTGCAATATTATTGGGTGAACACATTACTCCAAATAAGCAGCGCTTTGATATTCAACTCAAAGGCGCTGGTCGGACGCCCTACTCTCGCTCCGGTGATGGTCGCGCGGCGTTAGGGCCTATGTTGCGCGAGTACATCATCAGTGAAGCGATGTACGCACTTGGCATTTCCACCACAAGAAGCTTGGCAGTGATTACTACTGGCGAGAATGTATACCGTGATGATGCCTTCCCTGGTGCAGTTCTGACACGCGTTGCCTCCAGCCACATTCGCGTGGGCACATTCCAATTTGCCGCTGCAACTCAAAATCTGCAACATATGCAAGCATTGGCTGACTATACTATCCATCGGCACTTTCCAGAAATTGCTGAGGCTGAAAATAAATATCTTGAGTTTTTAACGCGAGTAATTGATTTGCAAGCGTCCCTAATCGCCAAATGGATGCATGTTGGCTTTATTCATGGCGTGATGAATACCGATAACATGAGCATATGTGGCGAAACGTTAGATTATGGCCCATGTGCCTTTATCAACACCTATCATCCTGAAACGGTGTTTAGTTCTATCGACACAAACGGACGTTATGCGTTTGGCAATCAGCCAAAAATTGCGCACTGGAACCTCATCAGACTAGCTGAAACACTATTGCCATTAATTCATGATTCAGAAAAAAAATCGATTCTGCTTGCATCAGAATGTCTAGATAAATTTCCAAATAAGTTTTTAGCATTCTGGCTCGCTGGAGTGAGAAAAAAACTGGGGATATTCAATCAGGAAACAGACGATCTACGTCTTGCAGAAGACCTATTGATGTATATGCAAAAGAATACAGCAGACTTCACCAATACATTTAGGTCATTAGGAACAGAGGCCATCAACAGCGCAGAAATCTCTCAGGATGCAGGCTTCAGAAATTGGTTAGAACTTTGGAAGGCAAGATTATCTCGGCAAAATGAACCCTTTACTGAGAGCATTAAGCTGATGCATACCGCTAACCCAAAAGTGATTCCACGCAATCATTTGGTTGAAGATGCGCTCAATGCTGCGGTGAATGACGGCAACATGATTATACTAAATGACTTGTTATTAGCAGTGTCAGACCCATACGCTGATTTAAACCTCCCACCCAAATACACGCAAGCGCCGGAGCTTTTATTCGATCAGCAATATAAAACCTATTGCGGGACTTAATCGCACATAAGCATTCATGCGCGTAAAGAAAATCAGTTAATGAGCGTAACTATAGAAATCAGCGACAGCATTCAACAAGTCAATGCTGATGAATGGAATGCACTGGTCGGTGATATGCCGTTATTAAGCCACGCATTTTTAAGTGCGCTTGAAGACTCAAAATCTGTTGGCAAGGGTACTGGCTGGCAGCCCTATCCAATACTGGTGCATGAGGCAGGTAAACTCATCGGCGCAATGCCGCTGTATCTGAAAAGCCATTCTTATGGTGAATATCGCATGTTATGTTTTAATATATAAATTGTCCAACTAAAGAATTATTAACAATAATTCAATAAAAACAATGAAATATAACAATACAAATGTAACGAGCCATATATGGACAAAAAATAGTGTTTTTATTCAGACTTTTGTACGCCATAACGGACAGACAAGTTGCGGTCAGGTTGAAATAAATTTCCCAGAACTAATGATTAGCCGTTCTGGACTTTTAGAACAAGCTATTCTTGATACACCTTGCCCGCTGAACCCTCTGACAGCACGTAGTTTCCTTAGAACACTTAAAACTTTATCTAAAAGTAATGTTATTCAACGCTTATTAGGCACACCAGTCGAGCAACTAAACTATCAGGATGTTTGGAAAATATTTCAAAATATCGAGCAAGATGTTAAAGATTGGAATTACAACCAGCCTTACACAAGCTTCATAAATGCAATTCGTATTTTTAAATATTGTAAAACGCAGCTATCTAATGGGCAGTTTGTTCGAGATGTGCAATATACAGCCACATTTAAATATGAAGAAAAAAAAATTAAAAAACTAATAAGCGAAACATATGATACTGATATTGAGGATATTGAAATGGCTGCTCCCATTTCACTTCTAAAAAATTCAAGCGCATCCGAATTGGATCGTAAAGCTTTGAAGCACCTTCAGATAAGGCTAGATAGGATATCTGACGCATGCGACCAAGTAATTCAAAACCATCTTTTACAAGTAATTAAAATAAAGAAGTACAAAGAACTGGGATTGCCAGAATCTTATACACTCCAAAAAATTGAATCTATACTTGCTAGATATAACTCTCTAAAAGATAAGAAATTTCGAATACCAGCAAATGATCGGCTGTCATTTTTTTTATATGTAATAGAGCGTTTTGAGCTTTATGTTTCGAAAACATTACCCGAAAAATTTTCATTTACAAACTTACCTTTGTCCGATGCTCAATCTATTGAATGGTCGCCAACACAATCAGTAGATTACTTACTGTGTGACTATTATTTACCAAGAAATGTTGTTTGTGCGTGTGTTTTACTCTTGTTAATTGAAACCGGTTGGAATCCTTCTACTTTACTAACACTAAGTGAGGATCGGATTGATAAAAGCGTACCTGGTGAATTTAGACTTGAAGGTGTAAAAACAAAAACGGGTCAACTGCAAGTTTTTGTTGTTAAGGATAAGGTCAAGGACAGTGCAAAATCGTCACTTGCCTACAGATCCATAGAGTTATTATTACAACATAACTCAAATATTAACTCATTTGCAACAAGAAATTCTGATTCTATTTTTATAGTAAAAGCCGCAAGAACTGGAAATAATATTAATGTTTTTGATGTAACCTCACACTTAGAAAGAGATATAGAGCGATTCTGTGATGCATACAATATACCTATATTTTCCCTAAAAGATATACGGGATCAAAAAGCGAATCTCGAATATATGAAATCAGGAAAAAACCCGTATGTACCAATGACAATTCTTGGTCATGCCGATTTATCATCAATTACATACTATCTAAATTCTACAATTTTAAGAGTCCTCAATGAAGCCAATATGAATGAG
>DAIDAH010000195.1 GCA_027310735.1 Methylotenera sp.
CAAATCGAAACGATTAGCTATGGTGAAGAGAAACCAAAAGCGATAGGTGAGAATGAAGCTGCATGGGCACAAAACCGTAGAGCTGATATTGTTTACTCTGGTGAATAATGGATTGATGGCATCAAGCTGCTATCTTGCAACTGATGCCTAAACTCCCCACGACTCCATAACATCATGACATTAACCAAATGGTGGCACTATTTTCTGCTGACGATAGTTGTCGGCGGACTATCAGCGATTGCGCTGGTTGGCATTGCGGCAGCGCTGATTTACCCAGCACTGCCCTCACTTGACGTTCTCACCAATTACCACCCAAAACTACCGCTGCGGGTATACACGGAAGACGGCTACTTAATCAGTGAATTTGGCGAAGAACGCCGCGCGTACATTAAAATAGAAGATGTACCGCAACACATGAAAGACGCCATCATCGCCATTGAAGATAGACGCTTCTATCAACATCATGGTGTAGACACCAAAGGCGTACTGCGTGCAGCCATCACCAATCTAACCGGCGGAGCAAAAGAAGGCGCCAGCACGATTACCATGCAAGTTGCCCGAAACTTCTTTTTATCAAGTGACCGCAACTTTAAACGTAAAATCAATGAAGCCCTACTCGCCATTAAAATTGAACACAGCCTAAGTAAAGAAAAAATACTTGAGCTGTATATTAATCAGATCTATCTCGGGCAACGTGCCTACGGCTTTGCTGCCGCTTCTCAAGTCTATTACGGCAAGCCGCTCGATAAAATCAATCTCGCGGAAACTGCATTATTAGCTGGGTTACCCAAAGCACCTTCAGGATACAACCCATTTGTAAATCCTAAACGCGCACTGAGTCGTCAAAAAGAAGTGCTGCACGATATGTACCGCTACGGCTTTATTAAAGAAGACGTCTATCAAGCCGCCTTAAAGCAACCGTTACGTTTTAAAGAATCGAAACAGTCCCGTGATGTGGCGGCTGACTACGTTGCTGAGATTGTGCGTGAAAGCTTGTATGCAAAATATCAGGATGATATTTACAGCAGTGGTCTCAAGGTCTACACCACGATTCGCAAAGCCAATCAGGAAGCGGCAAATCTTGCTGTGAGAGACGGCATTTTAGATTACGACCTACGCCATGGTTATCGTGGCCCAGAAAAGCTGATTGATATTGCCGCACTACCCACTAATGAAAAGAAAAATTCTTTAGATCTGATCTTGGATGATATTGATGAATCCAATGGCTTTATTCCAGCAATCATTACCGCAATCTCTCCCAAATCGGTTCATGTCCACATTAAGAATGGAGATGATGCAGACATCACCGGCAAGGGTTTAGCGCTGGTAGAAAGAACACTTAATGAAAAAAATCCAGCCAAGCGCTTATTGAAAGTCGGCGCAGTGATTCGTGTACTGAAAACAGCAGATAGCTGGCGTATCGTCCAGCTTCCGCAAGTTGAATCGGCATTGATCGCACTTGATCCGGAAAATGGTGCGGTACGTGCGTTAGTGGGCGGTTTTGATTTTAATAGCTCCAAGTTTAACCACGTCACACAGGCATGGCGTCAGCCTGGCTCCAGCTTCAAGCCCTTTATCTACTCTGCGGCGCTGGAAAAAGGTTATACGCCAGCAACGATTGTAGAAGATGACCCGATCACATTCACTGCTGACGAAACCGGCAGCAAAGAATGGTCTCCCCAAAATTATGAAAATGAGTTTGAAGGTCCGATACGCTTAAGACAAGCCTTGGCAAAATCCATTAACACGGTAGCCATTCGCGTATTGCAAGCGATCGGCCCAGAATATGCCCAAGACTACATCACCCGCTTTGGCTTTGCGGCCAAGGATCATCCTGCCTATCTCACGATGGCGCTTGGTGCTGGGTCTGCAACGCCATGGCAAATGGCTCGAGCTTATGCGGTGTTTGCGAATGGCGGTTATCTGGTACAGCCAAACTTGATTGCTAAAATTGTGGACCATAACGGCAAGGTTGTTTCGACCACTCAATTCAATCATGCCGGTGTGGATGCACCGCGTGTCATTGACGCGCGTAACGCCTTCATCATGAATTCGATGATGCAAAGTGTTGTGCGCAATGGTACTGCAGCAAGAGCGATGCAACTTGGACGCAGTGACATTGCGGGTAAAACCGGTACGACCAACGATCACTTTGATGCATGGTTTGCGGGCTATAGTCCAAAACAGGTGACAGTGGCTTGGATCGGCTTTGATAAACCGAAGACATTGGGTCGGAATGAGACCGGGGCTTCGGCGGCGTTGCCAATCTGGATGGAGTATATGGCAAGTGCGTTAAGGAACACGCCTGAGAGCATCATGGATATGCCTGAGGGTGTCATGCAGGTGAATATTGACCCAACCACGGGTGTGCGAGATGACAGTGGGATGACTGAGTATTTTTACCACGAGAATCCTCCGCCGGAAATAGGTGCACAGGGAGCGTCTGCGGATGGGGCTGGCAGTGTATTTGAGCCTATGAATCAGGCGCAGCAGTTGTTGCAGCCCGATGTCTCTGCGCCTAAGCCTGTGACTCAGTTGGGAGGCAATCTATTAGCACCAAAAGCGCCAACTAAAACAATGCCCGCGGAACCTTCTAATTCCAACCAGAATCAGAATGCCGCCACAAGAATTTTAAATCCTAACTAAAATCTCACTCAGCGTCGCAATCTGAGTGAGTACACGGCAACGTTCATGGCTAAAGAAAATCTACACAACATAAGACAACTGATTGCGCAACAGGCTGCACGCATGATGGCAGAAGATGGCATTTCAGACTTTGCTTATGCTAAAAAAAAGGCTGGTCGGCAAGTTGGGGCAATGAACAATGATGTACTGCCATCCAACGTAGAAATTGAAGATGAACTTAAACTTTACAACGCTTTGTTTTTAAGTGACGAACAACCAGAAAACCTATACCAATTACGTAAAAATGCGCTATTTACTATGCGTTTACTGGAAAGATTCAACCCATATTTAACTGGCTCCGTGTTGGATGGCACTGCAGGTCTAGGTTCTGAAACCCACATACACCTATTTGCAGACAGCTTAAAAGACGTAGAAATGTTTCTACTCAATCAACAGATTCCTTTTGTCTCAAATGAAAAATCCTACCGCATTATGAATGACGGAAAACGAGACAAAAAAGGTGACAACCGTAAAACCGTACCCGTTTTTACGCTAGAGATGGATACAGGCTTAATTAAATTAAGCGTGTTTGAAGTGGATGATATTAGAGTGGCAACGAAGCGTGCGCCTGATGGAAGCCATGCGCAGCGTGCAAATATTGATGAGGTAAGCGACCTGCTCCATGCGGCCATTTGAGGTCTCAACACACCTGATGCACAAAGACCTCTTTTAATACAAACTACTTAAGCCACCTTGCAGCATCCATCGCATAGTAAGTCAAAATACCATCAGCCCCAGCGCGCTTAAACGCCAATAAACTTTCCACCACACAAGCTTTCTCATCCAACCAGCCATTTTGCGCTGCCGCTTTGAGCATGGCGTACTCACCGCTGACTTGGTAAGCATAGGTAGGCACACCAAAAGCATCTTTGACGCGGCGCACAATATCCAGATACGGCATACCCGGCTTCACCATCACCATATCCGCGCCTTCTTCAATATCCATAGACACTTCTTTAAGCGCTTCGTCGCCATTGGCAGGATCCATCTGGTAGGTATATTTATTGCCCTTGCCTAGATTTCCAGCAGAGCCGACTGCATCACGGAATGGGCCGTAGAAGGCAGATGCATACTTGGCCGAATACGCCAGAATTTTAGTATGGATATTGCCGGTACTTTCCAGCGCTTCACGAATCTGACCGACACGGCCATCCATCATATCGCTAGGCGCAACAATATCGGCACCAGCATTCGCATGCGAAACGGCCTGCTTCACCAGCACCTCTATCGTGTCATCATTCAACACGTAACCACTAGCATCAATCAAGCCATCCTGACCATGCGTAGTATAAGGGTCTAAAGCCACATCAGTAATCAAGCCTAGCTCTGGATGCGCCGCCTTAAGCGCTTTCACTGCACGTTGCACCAAGCCCTCTGGATTAAATGCTTCTGCAGCGTCTAAGCTTTTAAACTGACTATCGACTACCGGGAATAAAGCCAGCGCAGGAATACCCAATTGCACACATTCAGCGGCGGTTTTGAGTAGCACATCAATGCTCTGACGCTTAACTCCCGGCATAGAAGCGACTTCTTCAATACGGTTTTCACCATCTAAAACAAATACCGGATAAATCAGATCGTTCGTTGTCAGTACATTTTCACGCATTAAGCGGCGAGAAAACTCATCTTTACGCATACGGCGTGGGCGGGAATATGGATAGCTCATGTTGAATTCCTTAACTTTTTTATAGACAGGGCAGTGTTAGGCAAACACTTTAGCCAACTCAGCGCCTGGGTCAGGCTGACGCATAAATGCCTCGCCAACCAAGAATGTATGGACATTATTTTCACGCATCAGTGCAACATCTTGCGGGGTAAAAATACCAGATTCGGTCACAATGACTTTGTCTTGCGGGATACGTGCCAACAAGCCTAGCGTGGTATCTAATGTAACCTCAAAAGTGTGTAGATTGCGATTATTAATACCTAACAATGGCGTGGTCAGTTGCAAAGCAACATCCAACTCTTCACCATTATGCACCTCCACTAGCACCGCCATACCCAAACCATGTGCGACAGCCTCAAGCTCACGCATCTTTGCCAAATCAAGTGCGGCAGCAATCAGTAAAATACAGTCCGCACCCATCGCACGCGCTTCATACACTTGGTATGTATCAATCATGAAATCTTTACGCAATACAGGCAAGCTACACGCTGCACGCGCTTGCTTTAAATACTCGGCAGAACCTTGAAAATACTCTACATCAGTAAGCACTGACAAGCACGCTGCACCGCCAGATTCATAGCTTTTTGCAATTTCAGCAGGATTAAAGTTTTCGCGAATAATACCCTTGGATGGACTCGCCTTCTTAATTTCAGCAATCACGGCTGACTGATGCTTGGCTATTTTTACGCGAATACTTGC
>DAIDAH010000196.1 GCA_027310735.1 Methylotenera sp.
GTATAGGCCAAGTTGCTCCCGCTGCAACATGCTTGCGCAGCACATTAAGAATTGAAGACTCTTGTGAACCAACATAACGATTTTCTATATCTTTATTCACATCAAGGCCATGCGTCTGTAAATAATATTGCGGCATCATTGTTGCAGCCAGAGCGGTTGCCGCAGGGTAAGAAACAGCTTTACCTTTTAGATCAATCACTTCCTTAATGCCGCTATCCTTCCGCACTAATATAAGCCCTCGAAAATCATCGTCATCCCCCATTTTGCCAAAGATGTGATAGCCATGATTTAACGAGCGTACGGTTTGATAGGGATTCGGCATGGCAAATTCAAAATGACCTGCGTCCAGCTTTTTATCGAATTCATCGTAATTTTGTGAGGCTTCTAACCTGAAATTTACTTCTGGGATATGAATATTAATGTATTCAATAATTGGCCCGTAGAGTTCATTCAGGCGTTGTGGATTATGTAACGGATGGATACCAACAATGTACTCTTTGCGAGTATCTTGGCTATGTTTACTAAAACTAGGCGCATAGACTGTTTCTGTCGGCTGGTCACAACTAACTAAAAACATTAGTAATACTGCTATCCAATAGTAACGAAACATTCAGCCCCTCTATCTATTATGTAAATTACTTAATAAATTACATGCGCAGCCTTTGGCCACTTAAACCTTATGTTGCATTCATGATTAACTTTAAAATCACTGGAGTGAAAACCCCGTGTACTCAATAGCCATTTCAGACAATAGCTCCTTACGAAAATAAGGGCTCTCAAAATGATTATACACAACCATTTATTAAGATAGTATGCGGCTTGGCGCTAATATGCTTTCCAAAAATAAAAAAGCCTATGCTTATACACAGGCTCTCTTAGATTTACTAACTACGATTAAATTAATGGATATCTTTTTGTTGTATACCTGCCAGCAACCACGGTGCATTTTCTTGATGTAAGTTCTTTTGTACGTGCCAAATTTCATCGACAAACTCAGGCATGCCATCATTCTCACGTAATTGACCTGTAAATCTGACACTGGCTATTGTAAAATCACCCTCATTAGCAACTTCCAATAGTTCTGCATCAATTGCAATCACGTCTGTTCTTTGCACAACATTGCCGCGTTCTTGCATTTGCATAGAAATTTCAGCGAATATTTCTGGAGTCGTATATTCACGTACATCATTAATGTCTTTACGATCATTCGCAGCCTGCAAGCGAATGAAAGACGCTTTAGCATTGCGTAGAAAACTATCAATGGGAAAACCTTGTGGAATAGAATTCATGACTGGAATCGCACTCTCGCTATAAATTGATTGCGACATGGGTGCAGAAGCATTATATGGTGCAGCACCACCTACGTATTGCATATTGGGTTGTTGAGATTGCTTGAACTTGGCAATTAAAAACATAACAAGCCCAGCTAATAGCAGCAATGGTAAAACTGAACCTAACCCACCTATACCATTCCCTGCAAACATTGAAGCTAAACCAGCACCAATAGCCAGACCAGCAAGTGGCCCTAACCATTTATTACGGTTTTGTGCTGGTGCGGCATCGGGTGCTCTTTGTACTCGTTGAGCAGGCATAGTGCGTTGCTTACCAAAACTATTACCTCCCCCAAAACGCCTAGCCTCAGCTATGCTGGAAAACAAACTGAGGCAGGTTAATGCAATGGTTAATAGTATCAAGAATCTTTTCATGTATTTCCTTATTAGGCGGGTAAATTAAAGTTATCAGTTAATGAGGGTACTGGATTTCAGAATGACGCAGATTATAACTGCGCATGCAAGCCGCTAATCAAGTCGACAAATAAAAAGGTATAAACCAGTTGGGTAAAAAGTAAAGACTTGGCCTAATGGCCATTATAAAGAATAGGCAGACTGGGAGTAGAGTGTTAACTCGACATGCTTATGACGCTAGATACTCAAGGCTCTAAGGTTGGCACACCAACAATGCGCATCACCTTATCTATATCCATACGTAATAATTCAGCAATATCCGAGTAATCATCAGGCAAAGCGGCATCGTCCCAGCCATGTGCAGAGTGACGCGCTAGATTAACGGCTAATGTGACATTTCTCACACGCTGCTCACCAGATGCCTCTTCTTGCATTAACTTAACAAGCAATGGTGGAAATTCAAACGAATCTACAATTTGTTTTTGCAAGTCATGCAATGTAAAACCCAGCACCTCTTGTTGCACAGCTTTGCTACGTAAAGTTTTATCTGCCTGCTGCATAGCGCACATGGTATTCATTTTTTCCGGCTCGAAACACCACATTAACATTTCGGATAAGTCATGTAGCAATGCCGCAATACGCACTTCTTCTGCGCGTAAGTCTTTAAGATAGGTAGCCCAGTCAGCAGCAAAATATGCAGCACGATGTGCTCGGCGAATGAGCCTGAGTAAATGTGTTAGTGCAGGGAGATTGGTTTTAAGCGCATCTTCTACAAGATAGTGAGTTGGAATGTTCTGAAAAAAAGCAGTTGCACCCATCATAATAATGGCTTGTTCAACCTGAAGCAGGTCTTGTAGCTGATTGCGGCCTTTATGTTTTTGAGAGTAGCAAAGTACCTTAAAAACCATCATCGGATCATGTATGACTGCGGTTGTAATGGCTCGTGCGCTTTGCTTATCTTCATCCTCACGGAGGATTGCTACCTCTCGTGCCGTTTGTTTAAGCACTGGAATTTCAGCCGTTGCAATAAAGTCAACCCAAGCTTTTATGTCTCTTGCTGCTTCACCTACGGGTGCTGATGCCATTTCACGCTCTCCTCTAATTGCAACATAGCATACATTTAATTCTAATCCACAAAATTATTAAAAAACACTATAAAAATAGTGTTTACCATTGATTTGCGCTTTATTAAAGATAAGAATGACGCATTCTGCATAGCAAGAGTGGCTATGCTAAAATGCACCATTACATCATTAAATTAGTAAGCACATGGCCGTCTCGATTAAAAACCAGCAAGATATTGAAAAAATGCGCATCGCAGGCAAACTTGCCTCTGAAGTGCTAGATTTTATTACGCCATACGTCGTACATGGCGTAACTACAGATCAATTAGACAAGCTCTGCCATGATTACATGGTCGATGTGCAGAAGACTATTCCAGCACCGTTGAACTATGCACCAGGTGGACATAAGCCTTATCCAAAATCAATCTGCACCTCAATTAACCAACAAATCTGTCATGGTGTACCTAGCGACAAAGCCTTGAAAAATGGTGACATCGTGAATCTGGATATCACCGTAATTAAAGATGGCTACCATGGTGATACTAGCCGCATGTTTTGTGTGGGAGACCCATCAATTCAAGCTAAACGTTTATGCGAAATTACTTATCAAGCCATGTGGCTTGGCATTTCAAAAGTAAAACCCGGTGCTACCTTAGGCGATATTGGCCACATCATTCAAACCTTTGCTGAAAAAAATGGCTACAGCGTTGTGCGTGAATTCTGCGGCCATGGCATTGGCAAAGCATTTCATGAAGACCCTCAAGTCCTGCATTACGGTAAGCCAGGTACAGGTTTAAAACTGCAAGCTGGCATGATGTTTACCATTGAGCCGATGATAAATGCTGGCAAGCGAGATATTAAGCAAATGCCAGATGGCTGGACGATTGTGACAAAGGACCGTAGTCTTTCTGCCCAATGGGAACATACTATTTTGGTAACCGATACAGGCTATGAAGTCATGACATTATCTGACGGATCACCAGCAATACCAGACTTTATTTAGCTCACCGACGCCATCTTTAATATGAACGCTGACTTAGCGCAAACCCCAGCGAGTAAAGATAATGTAGCCTTTTGGAGGCAACACATTAAAGACGGCATTTCTGTACTTAAAACTAATTTCTACAAAACCCCGAACACTGCCAGACTATTTAAGCAGCACTGCATACTTATCGATGGCTTACTTGCGGCAATATGGGCTCAAGTAAATTTTGACAAAACCTGCTGTTTGATTGCAGTTGGTGGCTACGGTCGTGGTGAGCTTTACCCCCACTCCGACATTGATCTACTAATATTGCTACCAGAAGGTGTCATTGACGGCTCACCGCTTAGCCTAAATATTGAAGCGCTTATCGGTCTATTCTGGGACATAGGACTGAACGTTGGGCATAGTGTACGCAGTCTGAACGAGTGTATTTCTGAAGCTAAAAAAGACATTACAGTTCAAACCAACTTAATCGAATCGCGTCTCTTGGCTGGAGATAAAGCCCTTTATCAAAGTTTCTTGAGCGATATCGACCGCACCATGGATGTGCCTGTTTTTTTTAAGGCTAAATTAAAAGAACAAAATAACCGTCATGCCAAATTCAATGACACAGCCTACAATCTAGAACCCAATATTAAAGAAAGCCCTGGCGGACTACGTGATCTACACATGATCATGTGGCTTACACGCAGCTTGAGCATGCATCATGGTTTAATCTCCAACACATGCAACTGCTGGAATATCCTTGTTAAACAGAATATTATTTCTGTGCTTGAAGCACGTCAGATTCGGCAACATGAAAAAAACCTGCAATTATTACGCATTCATCTGCACTTCTTGAGTGGGCGCAGAGAAGATCGCTTGCTTTTTGATTTTCAAAATGATCTAGCCACAACCTTGGGTTACATTAACACACCCCGCAAGCGAGCCAGTGAACAACTCATGCAAAGCTACTATCGTAGCGTGAAATTCATCAGTTTAATGAATGAAATCATTCTTAAATTGTTACAGAAAATATTGTCTGCAACACCTACCATCATTAAGCCTATCAACTCTCGCTTTGAAGCACACAACCAATTACTGGTAGCTAAAACAGCAGGATTATTGCAGCAGCAACCTACTGCGATTCTTGAGGCTTTTTTATTACTGCAACAGCATCCTGAATTAATCGGCATGAGCGCTTCTCTATTGCGCAATTTGCAGCGCGTTAAAAAGCTGGTCAATCGAGATTTCCGACAAAATCCAATCAA
>DAIDAH010000197.1 GCA_027310735.1 Methylotenera sp.
CTATTATCTTTTTTGCAAGAACACCGATGCCGGAATATGCAGCAACTTTTGTCAGCAAAAATATTCGCCAGTTATTTGGCTACGATAGAGAAAACTTTATGGCGAATAACGGATTCTGGCATAGTCATATTCATGAACATGACTTGCCCAAGGTACTTGATCGCTTACAGAAGTTATCCGTAAACGAAGTGCTCAATCATGACTACCGATTTTTAACTGATAGTGGCGAATGGCTTCGGGTTCGAGAGGAGTTGAAGTTAATCGCCAATGAGTCAGGTACGCCCAAAGAGGTGATTGGATCAATTGTTAGCGCCAGTCTAGCTTGAAACTAGTGGACTAGTTCAAACCTGATCTTTCAGTAAAGCACCTTTTTGATTGTTTGATAAAGCCTCTGAAATCGCTAAAACTGCCTTACTAGGAAATTGCATAACAACCTCCCCAGTTAAGGAGTCTGTTACTTTTACTATGGGAACATGGCTATTTTTATCTATACTAAAATCCAAGTTAACATGTTTCTGCTTAAGACTTTGATTAACCTTATCGACGTAAGCTTTCAACATTTCAGGGGATGGTTGCGCTACCTCATACACAGTTGAAGGCAATATTGGTACAGGCTCACTTACAGAACTATCTGTAGCAACGTGCCTGATAAATGGTTGAGTTGCTATTACATTGCTCGCATCTTGAACTTTCAATTTAACTCCCCTTGTTGTGAAGACTAAATATCTGTTAATAAATTTATCGAAATCTTTTTTCTAATCAATCCCCTATGAACTTTCTTAACGGCATGCTTTTATTGTAACTTTAATTAATTTAACTTATAGTCATGCGCACTCTATGGTAGTGTAGTGATTAACAATATGATGAAGGCGGGAATCATTAAATGGCTAGTCCGCCGTAAATGGGAGACATAAGGACTTGAGACATACTGCCTATAAAAACTATATAGGCAAAAAAAAAGCTGAAGCTATATAGCCTCAGCATAAAAAGCATGTTTTAGGAGATCACGCGTTAGGAAGAAATATACAGGTGATATATTTCAAATTAATGACAGATTCAAGAAAAATTAAAACACTGAGATTTAATAAAAAGGTCTTGTATCTATTGCTACATTTACTTCTGCATTAAATTACTGACAATATATGATTTTTTTTGTTGATACGAGTAAATCATTGGATTACGCTAACCCAACAATTGTAAACTGTAAAATCTTTACTCATTCTAAAATAAATGATTCAACGAAATAATCTTTATACTTAAAGGTAAAACATCATGAATGAAATTGACAATAAAAGTTTGAAGCTTAATTTGCGACTAGTTGGATTACTCTTGCTACTCATGATGAGTAATCATGCCATTGCTGGTTGGACTCAGATTTCTGAAAATGAAAACAACATTGCCTATGCTGATGCTTCTACAATCATCAAAACTGGTAGTAAGGTAAAAATGTGGGATGTATTAAACTTGAAAAATACGACTAATGAAAATTACGCATCACTAAAATCACTTCAGGAATACGACTGCAAAGAAAATAAAAGCAGAATACTCTCCTACTCAACATATTCAGAAAAAATGGGGAGTGGTAATGTAGTTAAATCCAGTACCAGCGCCCATGAGTGGCTGCCTGTCAAGCATGGCGGTACTACTGAAAAGCTCTGGAAAACAGCTTGCGAGAAGAAGTAAGTCGACTCTTATCTGGCAGATACCCTAAAAATTCACTAACAGTCAGATCAGGTCTAAGCTAGTACACCTAAAACACTCGGCAACAAACTAGTCAGCTCTGAGCTCATACGGTTAGTGAGACACATGACTCACTAACAACCCGAGACTTTCAAGTTTCTCCTGACTAAAGTCACTATCAAACATATGGCTATCTGCTTTATTTAACAACCATGTTTGATAGTGCTGCCCCGCGATAAAGTCTCCGAACAGATCATCAATCAACGCATCTTCAACTAGCTCCTGCAGTGGAGTAGGCTCAGATTTTGAATAATTTGAAAGTAATTTTGATTTCACTAAAATCAACTGTTTCACGTTTAGTTTAGTTGCTAACCATGCGCTAAGACTATCTGAAGTCACTTGCCAATTCTGTGGGATTTTATCGTCAGCCAAGACCATTTGGCTTGGTAACCATACGATGCAGCGGTGTTGCCAGCCTCGCTCTGCAATTTCAAGCTCACTACTTGCCGTAACAATGTCAGGATTCATCGCAGCAAGCAATAATCCAAACTGATCCATTGCCATAAGTGCAAGTTCGTGTGCGGCAGCATCACTAATATTTGAACGTTGCTGCGCAATACGAACCGCATCAGCAAAAATCCCTCCACCAGGCACAATAACAACTCTGCCGTCACTAAATTTAACTAACCTTTCAAGCCAATCTTTCAATTCAGGTGACCCAAGCAGACTACCACCTAATTTAACGACCCACATAGAGCTAACTCCTTGTGCTAATTTTACAATTCCAACCAAATAAGCCTAATTCAAGCAATGTCTTTCACTACAAGTTCGGTAAAGAAGTCTAATGAGAAGGTTTAAAATACTGCATTGTTTTCAGGAGACTTGAGGCTTTATCCAATGTTTCGTCAAACTCTTTTTCGAGAATAGAATCTGCCACTACTCCCCCTCCCGCATAAAAACTAACTTCGCCCTCGCCATTATCATCTGTAGCATACATAGCGGTGCGGATGGCAATATTGGTATCCATATTGCCATCAAAACCGACGTAGCCAATAGCACCACAATATACGCCACGTCGATTCGGCTCTAACTCCTCAATGATCTGCATCGCTCTTAATTTGGGCGCACCAGTAATTGAGCCGCCCGGAAAGCAGCCACGTAATAGATCAATGGCGGTTTTTCCCTGCTTAAGCTTACCGGTAATAATACTGACCAAATGGTGTACATTAGCAAAACTTTGTAGCTGAAATAACTTGTCCGCCTTCACCGACCCGATTTCACAGTTTTTGCTGATGTCGTTGCGCAGCAAATCCACAATCATCAGATTTTCAGCTTTATCTTTGATGCTTTGTTGCAGCTCTTGTGCATAGCTTTGATCTTGCAGCACATCATCAGAACGCGGACGAGTGCCTTTAATTGGTCGCGTTTCCACATGTTTATCTGTCAACTGCAAAAATCGCTCTGGTGAACCGGATAAGACCTGTAAACCACCAAAATTCATATACGCCATGAATGGCGCTGGACTTATCTCACGTAGTTTTTGATAAGCTATCCAGCCATCGCCATGCGCTCTGGCAGAGAAGCGCTGCGCCAGATTCACTTGGTAGCAATCGCCCTCAGCAATGTAATGTTTCACGGCATCAAACGCTTTTGCATATTGCTTGAAATCCATGTTACTGGTGACATCACTCGTTAATGTGAATGCCGCTTGCCTTGGATCTACATCAGTCTCTATAGCAGCCTCAGCGTGCGCATCAAATAAGGCGCACAGCGCACTCCAATTTTGATGTGTAGATTGCTGGAATCCGTGTGAAACCAAACAGGCGGTTTTCTCACGATGATCAACCACGACTGCCCAATCATAAATACCCACCATCATATGTGGCAGCGCATCGTTTTTTAACGCTATGTTCGGTAAATGCTCCACTTGTCTGGCTAGATCATAGCCAAAATAACCAACTGCGCCACCAGTAAATGGCAATGCATTTTGAGCCGCCTGATATGGCGCCAATAGTGAGTTAAGAATAGCAAACGGATCATCATGGCTAATCGTTTTTTCACCATTTTGTACAATTTCAGTATAGGTATTTTGCGACTCAGCACCATTCTCAACCGTGCTAATGGTCACAAAAGGATCCGCTACAAAAATATCATAGCGCCCATATTGGCTTTGCGGATAGCCACTATCTAAAAACATCGCCCACGGCTGATGGCTTACTCGCGCGAACAACTGTGCAGTATCGGCGGTGTATTGTAAGTCGTGTTTTAAAGGTGGCTGAATAAAACTCATGGGCTTCATAGTGTGTTTAAATTTGATGGAATGCCAAATAGGCTACTGCGTAAGCTGGTAAACATACCCTTGCCAAACGGCTGGTTTCTGAAGAATTTAGATGTTCAGAAAAACCTGACACAGCATTTTCATGGCTATTATCCATGTTTATTTCTATCAGTTGCGCAATATCAACATATTGAGTTTGTAGTTGCTGTGCAATCTCTTTTGCTAAAAAAGCTCCAGCCCCTGCGCCCACGACACATATTGAGTCCAGCGATGCATTATTGTTGCTTAAGCGCGCAAGATGCTGCTGTGCTACTTTCTTAAGACGTGTCAATTGCTGCAACTTAAATTCATTTGCAAGTGCTAGCCACGCGCTCATCTCGGCATCTTCCACATCATGGCCAATCATACGTGCAATACGCCGTGCGCTGGCTAGCAGCGTTTTTTCTTTGCCATCGGCCGTATCGGCCATATCATCCTCTGCGGGCAAATCTCCGGTCAGACGATATACATCGGCAGTAGTTGCAAAATACTCGGCCGCAGTCGAAGTTTGTACATTTTGAAACAAAACCTTTTGCGCAACCGCCATAAGCGGTGTGCGTACTACGCCCATGTAGACTAACTCTTCAGACTGCATACGTGCTGCATCGGTAAAGCCTAAGCAGCTTGCTTGATTATTTTCTAGCAACACAAAATCAGAAGTTGTGCTGCCGATGTCAATCAATAAGCCATGTTGTATTGGCTTAGGCTCGCTCAATTGGCTATGTTTGCATAATTGGTTACGTCTGCTTAACTGCTTACCTGCAAAGCTGGCACTAGCGAGCCAATTAGCAGAGGCGATATGCGGCCACTGTTGTGCAACATCTTGCAGCGATACAAATGCGGATAAATCGGCATTAAGTGCGCCAGCATAAAAGAGCTTACTGCCGTTTAGTTCTGCCTCCATCACCTGACAAATAGCTAGCACGCCCTCTTTGCGGCTCTGGAATAAATCCACAAGCTCACCTG
>DAIDAH010000198.1 GCA_027310735.1 Methylotenera sp.
CGGCATCACCCACTTGAGCTAGTTTTTTTGCAATGTTTACGGCTTCCGGCAAATCAGCAGCTTGGTATAACGGCACTTGCTTATCTTCTGCCAGTTGGCCTGTAGCTGAGGGCGCCAATAAAGCACGCTCAATCAATGGCGCATCCCGACCAATTAACACCACAGCACGTGCATTGCTTGCAACAGCATCTGCTAAAGGAGAAAAGTCCTGACCTTTACCATCGCCACCAACAATCAGCACAACCTTCTGCGGCAAACCTGATAGTGCTGCACAAGTTGCACCAACATTAGTGCCTTTTGAATCATCGTAATAATCGACGTCATCAATGTTCGCCACCCACTCCACACGATGCGGTAAGCCTTTGAAGTTGTATAGGGTTTGGATGATCGGCGCGTAATCAATACCAATACCGCGGCATAACGCTACGGCGGCCAATACATTGGCCGCATTGTGTAAACCGGCAATTTTAAGATCCTGCAGATTAATGAGTTCTTTTTCGCCATCTACCAGCCATGTACCAGCGTCATCCTGACGTAAACCATAACTTTGCGACTCTTCGTCAGCAGACAAGCCAAATGTCACTTGCGCCAACTTTGGCCGCGCCATCATCATGCTCCAAGCATCATCACGATTCAGCACTTGCAGACCTGCGTTGTAAAAAATATGCGCTTTTGCAACGGCATAATCTTGCATGCTCGTGTAACGATCCATGTGATCTTCAGATAAATTCAGCATGGTGGCGACATCTGCATACAAACTTGTTGTCGTTTCCAGTTGAAAACTAGATAACTCCAACACGTAAACGTCGGGCGCATCCATACTCAGTGTATCTAATACCGGCAAGCCGATATTACCGGCAACAATAGTTTTCAATCCTGCTGTTTTACAGATCTCACCGACTAAAGTAGTCACGGTAGTTTTACCGTTAGCCCCAGTAATCGCGATCACTTTAGAAGTTTTAGGACGATATTGTGCAAACAGCTCTACATCGCCGACTACTGGTATGCCGCGTTGAGCGGCTGCTTGAATCTCTGGCTCGCTTACAGGGATACCCGGACTCACTACAATTAAGTCCACATCGCTAAACATTACCGAAGCAAAGGCGCCGGTATGAATATTCACTTGTGGCAACTCAGCTTTAACCACTTCAATGCCAGGCGGATTAGCCCGAGTATCAGCCACAGACAAGCGTGCACCTTGCGTATTTAACCAACGCAAAGCGGATAGTCCGGTATCACCCAGTCCTAGTACCAACACGTTTTTGTCTTTAAGTTCGATCAAAGTAAATTCCTAAATCTAGTACTAACGTAGTTTTAGTGTAGATAAGCCCACTAGCACCAATATCATGCTTACAATCCAGAAACGCACCACAACTTGCGTTTCTTTCCAGCCCTTTTGCTCATAATGGTGATGCAGTGGCGCCATCAAGAAGATGCGCTTACCCTCACCAAAACGTTTTTTTGTATATTTAAAATAGAGCACTTGTGCGGCGACCGAGAAGGTTTCAACCACAAACACGCCGCCCATAATGAACAGTACAATTTCCTGACGCACTATCACGGCCACGATGCCCAGCGCAGCCCCTAATGCCAGAGCACCAACATCACCCATAAACACTTCTGCCGGATAGGCGTTAAACCATAAAAAGCCTAGGCCAGCCCCTACCATTGCCGCACAGAATACCGCCAACTCACCAGCACCCGGCACGAAGGCAATGCCCAAGTATTTTGAAAAGTGAAAGTGACCCGTTACATAAGCAAATATCGCCAAAGCGCCCGCCACCATGACAGTAGGCATAATAGCCAAACCATCCAAACCATCGGTCAGGTTGACAGCATTACTGCTACCTACCACGACCAAGTAGGTCAATACGATAAAACCTACCGCGCCCAATGGCAGAACCATGCTTTTAAAAAATGGAATGAGCAATGTTGTTTCAGCCGGAATGGTTGCTGTTTGCTGTAAAAATACGGCCACACTAAAACCAACAACTGACTGCCAGAAATACTTCTCTTTAGCTGATAGACCTTTAGGGTTGCGGTGCACCACTTTGCGCCAATCATCTACCCAACCGATGATGCCAAAACCGAGCGTTGTAAATAAAGCCACCCAGACAAATCGATTACTCAAGTCAGCCCACAACAATGTTGAAATCGCGATAGCAACCAGAATCAGCGCCCCGCCCATCGTTGGCGTGCCAGCTTTGATTAAATGCGTTTGTGGCCCATCGTCGCGTACTGATTGCCCTACTTTGTAATAAGTAAGCTTGCGAATTAATGTCGGGCCGACCAGAAATGATATCGTCAATGCTGTTAGCGTCGCTAATACTGCGCGCAAGGTGATGTAGTTGAACACACGAAAACCGTGGATATCATGTGCGAGCCATTGTGATAATGCTAATAACATTAATGTGTTCCTTTCAAATTATTACGCTCTTTTTGCACTGTAGCTTCGCTTACAATTTCATGCACAATGCGCTCCATTGCCATGAATCGTGAGCCTTTCACCAGCACAGTAGAGTCAGGCGTCATCCTTGCAAGCAGGTCAGCGCTTAATGCCTGCGGTTCTGAATAATGCTGTGCACCTGCGCCAAATGCCTTACTAATCTCCACGCTAAGCTCGCCCAAGGTAAATAATGCATCTACGCCTGCAGCTTTGGCATAGCGGCCAAGCTCCGAATGCATTTCAGCAGCGTCTTCACCTAGTTCGCCCATATCACCTAACACCAACAACTTGTTACCAGCCCTTGCCACCAGCACATCAATGGCCGCTTTCATGGACATAGGATTAGCGTTATAGCTGTCGTCTATGACTAAAGCACCATGCAAACCTGCCTGATGTTGCAATCGACCTTTTACACCTGCGTAGCTCTCTAAGCCCAGAACAATCGAATTTAACGTTGCACCCATACCTATTGCGGCTGCCGTGGCTGCCAATGCATTCATGACGTTATGCACACCAGGCGCAGGCAAACGTACGCTCAGCGCACCAAGTGACGTAGTAATTTCAAGCTGACTTGCAGTCGCTTCCAAGTGATAGGTCGCTGTCACATCTGCGCTATTTTTCAAACCGAAACTAATAATTTTGCGCTGTGCGTTAAGCCCAGTCCAAAGCGGCGCAAACACATCATCAGCATTAATCACAGCCACGCCATCATCACTCAAACCTTCAAAAATCTCAGCCTTCGCTTTGGCAATGGCTTCAAAAGAACCCAATTCACCTAGGTGCGCATTGCCAGCATTGTTAATGAGCGCAACCGTTGGTTTGGCAATATTCGTTAAATAACTGATCTCGCCAGTGTGATTCATACCCATTTCAATCACGGCATAGCGGTGTTGTGCGGTGAGTTTCAACAAAGTCAGCGGCAAGCCAATGTGATTATTGAGATTACCCTGTGTTGCCAGTACCGTGTCAGCATCACCAGTAGCGGCTCTTAATATGTTTGCCAGCATTTCTTTCACAGTGGTTTTACCGTTACTGCCAGTGATGGCGGCTAAAGGCAGTGAAAATTTGCAGCGCCAATAGGCGGCCAGTTCACCCAAAGCTTGGTAAGTATCTGTAACCACTAACGCAGGCTCTGCGCCAGCAATAGCATGCGACACCAACACTGCCGCAGCACCTTGCTGGATAGCTTGCTGCGCGTAATCATGCCCATCAAAATGATCGCCTTTGAGTGCGACAAATAATTGACCTGACTCAACTTGCCTGCTATCTGTATTGACACTAGTCAACTTGGCATCCACGCCGATTAATTCAGCGTTGATCGCTTTTGCAGCTTCTGAAAGCAACATCATCGCGCAGCCTCCACTTGTTGATAGTGGGCAAGTGCGGCTTGTGCGACCTGTGCATCACTAAATGGAGTCTTCACACCTGAAATTTCCTGATAATCTTCATGACCTTTTCCTGCCACCAGCACAATATCTCCGGACTTAGCCATGCTCACTGCAAGCTGAATTGCATGTTCACGATCCACCTCAATCTGGTAAGCCACGTTTAAGCCATGCACTATTTGGCCAATAATCGAGTCTGGATTTTCACTGCGCGGATTATCTGAGGTCACGATCAGCGCATCAGACAATTGACTTGCCACAGCCCCCATGAGTGGGCGCTTACCAGCGTCACGATCACCACCACAGCCAAACACACACAATAATCTTTGTGTGCCTTGCAGCTGCTCGCGTAGCGTACTGAGTACTTTTTCTAAAGCATCTGGTGTATGCGCATAATCAATCACGACTAATGGCAATGCTCCGCCGCCAAACTGTTGCATACGACCTTGTACGGGCTTGAGATTAGCGATAGCAGCGAGCGCATCTTGCAAGCCAATGCCCAAAGCCAGTAAAGTGGCCAACACCGCAAGTACGTTATAGGCATTAAAGCGGCCTAGCACTGGCGCAGTTAACTGGGCATTGCCTTGTGGGCTTGTAACATGCATGCTTAAACCATTAGCGAGCAGTTGCAGATTCTCACCGCGCACATCACCACCTTGTAAGCCGTAGGTGATGAATGCCTTGCCTTGCGCTTGCATGATACTTACAAGAGCTTGACCGAACACATCATCCGCATTCAACACACGCATTTTCAAACCATCGTCAACAAACAGTTTTTGCTTGGCAGCCGCGTAAGCCTCCATGGTTTCGTGATAATCCAAATGGTCACGACTCAGATTGGTCAATACCGCAACATCAAACTCGACGCCATTCACACGGTTCTGATCCAAGCCATGTGAAGAAACTTCCATGACTACCGCATCCACATTATTCCGCACAAAATCAGCCAGCATGCCTTGCAATAAAATAGCATCTGGCGTGGTATTCGCTGCCACGGCTAATCCACCATCACTTACGATGCCATTGCCT
>DAIDAH010000199.1 GCA_027310735.1 Methylotenera sp.
CGAGTACGGTTATACCTGTAACTTGATGCGTTTGGTACGTCATATTGCATAGCAGTAAAGGGCTGGCATTTTCAGCCCTTTTTCATTACACAAATCAAAGGAAAAATCATGTCTGTTATCAAAATGACCGATCTGGACTTGAGTGGTAAACGCGTTTTTATTCGTGCTGATCTGAATGTGCCAGTAGCTGATGGTAAAGTGACGTCTGATGCACGTATCTCAGCTTCAATGGCAACTATTGAGTTTGCAATTAAAGCGGGTGCCAAAGTCATGGTGACTTCACATTTGGGTCGTCCTGAAGAAGGTGTTTACTCTGAAGAGAACTCATTGAAACCAGTTGTAGACGTGATTTCGGCAAAGTTAGGTAAGACCGTACGTTTGATTAAAGATTGGGTAGATGGTGGTTTTGAAGTTGCTGCTGGCGAATTGGTTGTGCTGGAAAACTGCCGCTTTAATAAAGGCGAGAAAAAAAGTAGCGATGAGTTGTCACAAAAATATGCAGCGCTATGCGATATATTTGTGATGGATGCATTTGGTACAGCGCATCGCGCTGAAGCTTCAACGCATGGTATTGCCAAGTTTGCCCCAGTGGCAGCTGCGGGGATTTTGTTGGTAAATGAACTGGAAGCGCTGACCAAAGCACTGCTTAATCCTGCGCGTCCTATGGTGGCCATTGTTGGTGGTAGTAAGGTTTCTACAAAATTGACAGTGTTGGAAAGTTTGTCAGAAAAAGTCGACCAAATGGTGGTGGGTGGCGGTATTGCCAACACGTTCCTAAAAGCGGCTGGTCATGAGGTGGGTAAATCACTGTGTGAGGACGATTTGGTGCCAGTAGCGAGAGCATTGATGGATAAAATGTCCAAAAGAGGCGCAGCAGTGCCGATTGCCGTGGATGTTGTTTGTGCTAAAAAGTTTGACGCTAACGCAGTGGCTCTCAAAAAAGATGTCGCTGATGTATCTGATGACGATATGATTTTTGATATTGGTGCAAAATCAGCTAACGAAATCGCAGAAATCATTAAAAATGCAGGCACAGTGGTTTGGAATGGCCCTGTGGGTGTGTTTGAATTTGACCAGTTTGGTGAGGGTACTAAGACGATTGCACTTGCTATTGCTGAGACTAAAGCGTTTACATTAGCTGGTGGTGGCGACACGATTGCTGCGATTCAGAAATATGATATTTTCAATAAAGTGGATTATATTTCTACCGCGGGCGGTGCATTCTTGGAGTTTTTAGAGGGCAAAAAATTACCAGCTGTAGAGATACTTGAGCTGCGTGCTAAAAGTTAGTAGTATGAACCCACTGTAGTAATAAAAAATGGGGCAGTTAGCCCCATTTTTATTTTGATCGGCAATTTAGTTAATTAGTACGTCTAGTTAATCAGCAAGTCTAGTTAATCGATAAAAAGGTAAAAAATTGACATTGCGTAAAACAAAAATTGTAGCCACATTAGGTCCATCTTCCAGCAGTGAGGAGATGTTAGCGCGATTAATCACGGCTGGTGTGAATGTCGTCCGCCTGAATTTTTCGCATGGATTGGCTGAAGATCATATTAAACGTGCACAAATCGTGCGCGCCATTGCTGCAAAACTCAATCGTCCGATTGGCGTGCTGTGTGATTTGCAAGGACCTAAAATCCGCATCGGTAAGTTTGAGCTAGGCAAAATTACTTTGAAAACTGGTGATTTATTTGTGCTAGATGCTGATTCTGAGTTGGGCAACCAATATCAAGTGGGTTTGGACTACAAAACCCTGCCGCAAGAAGTCACCGCAGGTGTGGTGTTATTATTGGATGATGGTCGCATTACCATGCAAGTGGATAGGGTTAAGGGCAACCAGATTCATTGTGTCGTTCTGAGTGGCGGTATTTTAAGCAACAATAAGGGTATTAATCGTCAAGGCGGTGGTTTGTCGGCAGATGCGCTGACGAAAAAAGACCGCGAAGATATTAAAACAGCCGTAGCGCTTGAGGCCGATTACATTGCGATATCATTTCCTAAGTCAGCGCAGGATGTTGAACTTGCGCGTAGCTTGGTGAAGGCGGTAGGCGGCACAGCCAGCATCGTGGCCAAGATTGAGCGTGCAGAAGCCATTGATAACCTTGAGACAATCATTGAAGCGTCTGATGCTATTATGGTGGCACGTGGCGATTTGGGTGTTGAAGTGGGAGATGCAGCAGTTCCTGGTTTGCAAAAGCGCATGATACGTATGGCACGCATGCAAAATAAACTGGTGATTACGGCGACACAAATGATGGAGTCGATGATTACCAGTCCGATTCCAACTCGTGCAGAAGTGTCTGATGTTGCTAATGCAGTGTTGGATGGTACAGACGCAGTGATGCTTTCAGCGGAAACCGCCGCAGGACAGTATCCGTTAGAAACCGTGCAAGCCGTGCATCGCGTGGTGATTGAGGCGGAGAAAGAGTACTTCAGACAACAGCATGTACGTAAACTAGATCAGGTGTTTTTAAAAACAGACGAGGCAATTGCTGCCGCCGCAATTTATACTACGCAGCATTTGAAAGTTAAGGCATTGGCTGCATTAACGCAGTCTGGCAATGCCGCACAGTGGTTGTCACGTGCTGACCCTGAGGTACCTATCTATGCACTATCACCTGATAAAGTTGCGCGTAGAAAACTGACTTTGCATCGTGGTGTTTATCCTTTTCCCATTGATCAAGTGAATAAAAACCGGGATGAAATATTGCAAGAGATGCAGCAGATTTTGTTGCAAGAGAGAGTCGTTGATAACGGTGATTTGGTGATGTTGACATTCGGAGAGCCTTTTGGAAACTCAGGCGGCACCAATACCATGATGATTGTTAAAATTGGCGAAAATAAGCAGGTTTTACTCAGTAAGCCATTAGATAATATATAAATAAATACCATTAAAGAAACATTACTAAATACACCCATTAAAGAAATATTATGACAAAGCCTTTATTAGAAACGAGTATTCAAAGCCTAAAACGCATCCATCAGGGAAAAGTACGTGATATCTACGATATTGATGCCGATACAATGTTGCTGGTTAGCACTGATAGGTTGTCTGCATTTGATGTGATCTTGCCTACGGGCATCGCCAATAAGGGCGCTATGCTGACACAGATGGCAAACTTCTGGTTTGAAAAGCTAAAAGATGTAGTGCCTAATCACCTGACAGGAATTGATCCGCAAAGTGTAGTGACTGACGCAGCAGAAAAAATGCAATTGGCGAATCGCGCTGTGGTCGTTAAAAAGCTAAAGGCATTGCCGATTGAGGCTATCGTACGCGGTTACTTGGTGGGTAGTGGCTGGAAAGAATACAAAGCTAAAGGCACAGTTTGTGGTATTCAATTGCCAGCTGGCTTGCAAGAGGCTTCTAAATTGCCGACACCAATTTTCACGCCATCAAGCAAAGCAGCGGTAGGCGAGCATGATGAAAATATCAGCTTGCAGCAAGCTGCGGATTTGCTGGGTAAAGACCTCAGTGAGCAAGTGGCAAGCGTTAGCATTGCCTTGTATCAACAAGCTGCTGAGTACGCGCTGACACGAGGCATTATCATTGCTGATACTAAGTTTGAGTTTGGTTTGGATGCGGATGGTGTGTTGCATGTGATGGATGAAGTGTTAACACCAGACTCTTCACGTTTTTGGCCTGCAGATAGTTATGTGGTGGGTAAAAATCCACCAAGTTATGACAAGCAGTACGTGCGCGATTGGCTGGAAGCAAGTGGTTGGAACAAAATGCCGCCAGCGCCTGAGTTGCCTGCCGATGTTGCGCAAAAAACCAGTGAAAAATACATGGAAGCTTTCGAGCGCCTTACTGGACAACCTTTGCATTTAGTTTAAGTCTAGCAACACGTAAGCTATATTTTGTTAAAAGGCTTAAAATCTTTAGCAAGGCAATTGAAGCAAGAGCTCGCGGTGTATCGCCTGGTGCTTAAACATCCGCAAACACCATGGATCGCTAAATTATTTTTGGGATTGGCCGTGGGTTATTTGCTGATGCCATTTGACTTGATTCCAGATTTTATTCCTGTACTCGGTCAGCTTGATGACGTGATTATTATTCCGATTTTACTGTATATTGCTTTACAGTTTATTCCGAAATCTGTGATTCAAAGCTGCCGAGCGCAAGTGCAGTCGCAATCAAGCTAACTTTCAAAAAAGCCATTAGTATGGCTTTTTAGCTGGGCTTGCTATAATTGCGCCTCAAAATTTATGTATGTTAACCAATCAGTAGAATTTATTAATTTAGGAATTAGCAATGTCGTTAAACCAAGTGCCAACCGGTAAAGATGTCCCAAATGATTTTAATGTCATCATTGAAATCCCAATGCAAGGTGACCCAGTTAAATATGAAGTTGATAAAGAAAGCGGCGCGATCTTTGTAGACCGTTTCATGGGTACTTCAATGCAATACCCAACCAATTATGGCTATGTGCCACACACATTGGCTGATGATGGCGACCCTGTTGATGTTCTCGTAATGACCCCTGTACCGTTGATTCCTGGTGTGGTAGTGCGTTGCCGTCCTCTAGGCGTGTTAATGATGGAAGATGAAGCTGGCCTAGATGCAAAAGTATTGGCTGTGCCTGTAGATAAAGTTTGTGGTTTATATGGTCATCTTAAAAATCATACAGATATTTCTGCATGGCGTTTAGATATGATTGCTCACTTCTTTGAGCACTATAAAGATCTAGACAAAGGCAAATGGGTGAAAATTAATGGCTGGGGCGATATTGAACAAGCCAAGAAAGAAATTATTGAAGGTGTAGAGAATTACAATAAGGCCGCGGTTAAGCCTGCGTTCTAATTTAAGAGATTTTCTAGACAGAAATAATTAGTTCAGCAATAAAAAACGGCAGCCTAGGC
>DAIDAH010000019.1 GCA_027310735.1 Methylotenera sp.
GACGATGGCCAACCTGCTTATATTAAAGGCATACGTGGACTGGTAGAACGCAACACCATGCGTTATTACTTAGCAATTGATTCATATCTAGCTTCGTTAACGCAGCCTAATGATGATCAGTTAGAAAAGAGTTTGCAATATTGGTACAGAAGTAGTGAGCAATACGCCCGCCAACTACATGAGATAGAGCAGGATGAATACCTCAATATGAAAAGAAAAGAATATCAGCGTCAGCAGGTTGTCCAGTAGATTTAGGCAGACTAAATTTTATAAATAGGAAACTAACATGAAAATGAAAAACATAGATTTTGACCAGCAACTATTAGCTTCTAGAGTCTTAACTGTATGAAGACAATAAAAATTAGCGCGATAGTTGTGCTCTGTGCGTCAACAACTGGTATAGCATTCGCCGATGACTCTATCGTGCTGACTATACCAAATACAAACGTTAAATCAGTTGAAGTACCATCTGAACTACCGCCCAATAGGACAAAAGAAGATCTTATATTTGATAGAGAAACAAACAAAAGCTATCTAATCCCAGCAGTAGAAATTATCGGGTTTGATTTCCTTTTAAATCAGTTTAATCGACGCTACAGCGGAAGCTCAGATTATGACTCAAACTTATCTACTATCTGGCACAACCTGCATAGCAGTTGGAAAGACGACAAAGACCCCTTCAAAATTAACCAGCTAGGCCATCCATATCAAGGTTCCATGTACCATAGTTTTGCCAGATCAGCAGGCCTAAATTACTGGGAATCATTAGGCTACACGGTAGCAGGAAGCGCTTTCTGGGAAATAGCCGGAGAAAAAGTGCCTCCATCTAAAAACGATATGATCTCGACTGGTTTTGGTGGCTCTTTTCTTGGTGAAGCGCTATTTAGAATGTCGAATCTAGTACTTGAAAAAGGCGGCAGCTCTCCTAGTTTTTGGCGTGAGACAGGTGCGGCAATGATCTCTCCTGCTACAGGATTTAATCGCTATGCACTGAGTGATAGGTTCGACTCAGTCTTTGCAAGTAATGATGCTACATATTACAGCCGTCTTCAGGTTGGTATCAGTAATAGCATTAGTGGCAACCCTGGTACTTCAGATGAAATTAAACGTAACGATGCTCAATTAGATTTTTTACTTGGCTATGGCCTCCCTGGCAGACCTGGTTATTCCTACACACGGCCATTTGATTATTTCGTGTTTCAAAGTACAGCTTCAAGTGTCAATGTGTTAGAAAATGTGATGACCAGCGGTCTATTAGTTGGAACCGACTATCAAATTGGGGACAATTATCGTGGATTGTGGGGTTTATATGGCAGTTATGACTATATTTCTCCGCAAACTTTCCGCATTTCCAGCACAGCATTGTCACTTGGTACAACTGGCCAGCTATGGCTAAGCGAATCTATTGCACTACAAGGCACGGTAATGGGAGGTATAGGCTATGCTGCTGTTGGAACCAATAATGGAAAAACAGAGCAGGATTATCATTACGGGGTAGCACCGCAAGGCTTAGCTGCTTTGCGTATTATTTTCGGAAAACAAGCTTCTATCGACATTACCGGCCGAGAATATTTTGTAAGTGATGTCGACAACACCAAGACCAATGGACACGACAACATCATTCGCGCAGATATAGCATTCACTTACCGAGTCTATAAAAAAAATGCTATTTCATTAAAGTATCTGTGGAACCAACGTGATGCAACTTTTCCTGGACTTGGAGATAAAAAACAGTCGACAGGTACACTTGGCATCTACTATACATTTTTAGGTCATGATGGTTTTGGTGAGACAGATTGGCGATAGCAATTGAGAATTCTGGTCTATTTAATCAAACCAACGTTGTGGGACAAGACCATTCAGATGGTTGACGAGGCGAAATGAGTATTAGCCACCTCAATGACATCATGATCATGGACGCATTTGGCTTAAGCCAGCAGAGGTATGCATGATCTTCGAACTGATTGAAGATATCGTTAAGCTAACACTCATTGTCGCCAGCCTTTATTACATCCTGAGCGCGTACGTACGCCATAAGCAACCTGAATGGTCCGAACCGCTAGGAAAACGTCGTTTCACTACTATATTCGTGCTAGTCCTCGCGGCATGCACAGTTAAACTGAGCGAAGATGTGCTTGGTGGAGAGTCAGGTCCGATTGACAAGGCCATCCTGCTTTTCATCCATAGTCACGCTCCAAAAATGCTAAATGGATTCTTCGAAGCGGTTACGTTTACAGGGTCATCAAGGTTTTTGTTACCACTCACAACCGTGGTAACGATCATACTTTTGTGCACAAGGTACCGCTTAGAGGCTTTACTTATCTCAACCTCAATGATCAGCGGTACGATTCTGATTTATGTTGTCAAAACGATCACCAACCGAGCTCGGCCAACGCTTTGGGAAACCGAGTGGTATTGGGGCTCCAGCTTTCCCAGTGGCCATACGTTAGCCGTTGCCACACTCGCTACAGCTTCTGTTCTATGCGTTGGCAGAATTAGGCCGGCATCGCGCAATCTAGCACTGTCGATAGCGATCTTATGGATATCTCTTGTCGCCATTTCGCGTCTGGTCCTTGGCGTACACTGGCCGACTGACGTATTTGTCGCGGCGTGCATCGGAGCGTTTCTGCCTCTAGCGATGAGCGTTGCACTTGAGTTACGCAATACCTAACAGCATTTCCATACACTGTAATATGAGCTCAGTATTAACAACGTCAACCGAAATGCCGCCACCCTCTTACGCCGCTAGACTTTAGCATATTCTAATGCTGAAGCTATTCAATAACGCCCATCACGGTCACCATGTTCTTCACCGTGATCATCTTTATGATCACGATCCTCATGATGACCCCGATCTCTCCGATAGCCATCATCATGACCTCTATAAGGCTCAACATAGCAACCACTCAAACCAATCAGTATTAAGCTTAAGATTATTAATAGTTTTTTCATGATCTATCCTTTATTAAACAGTTAATCCACCATTGACTACGACCGTCACATGAATGTGGCAACTATTTCACCTAACAAGAATATGACGGCACAAGATAGTATAAAGTCGTCGTACATTGGCAATATTAACTTATTTAAGTGAATATCGAATACGCACACGCACCTATCGCGAACAACAACGCAAAATGTAGCAAGGAAGCGTCAAACTTCACTTTCAGCACTACATTTAAACCGATTACTTGTGCTCATTCGCTTCATCTTTAACGGCTTTACCACCCTGCTCAATATCTTTTCCTGCACCTGCAACCGTGTTACAACCAGTAAGTGTCGCAACAGTGCCAGCCAGAAAGAATGTAGTAAGCAATAGTACGAATATTCTTTTAATCATGATAAATCTCCGAGTGTACAAACTAGTTCAGGTGAAACTGAATTCAATCTTTTTTCAGCACTAAACTATTTTTAACCGATTTAACACCTTCAGTGCCAGCAGCAACCTTTTCAGCTTGCTGGATTTGATTTTCAGTCTCAACAAACCCGCTTAACAATACAACACCTTGATGAGTCTTAACACTTACTTTCAAGCTTTTTAGCCCTTCATCTTTTAGCAAATTACCTTTAACTTTTGAAGTAACAACACTATCTTTAACTATACGTTTAACATTTTTTTGTTCAGCCTGTGATTTGTAATTTGTATACTCCTGCTCATCAAGAGTACCGTCATTATTTTTATCAGCAGCAGCAAAGTGCTTAGAAAAAAGCTTCTCTTTTTTTGCTTCTGCTTTGGTGAGAACGTCATTATTGTCGGTGTCTAATGCTTTGAATGAAGCGGTATAGGTAGTTTGATTAACATCATCTATATTGTCCAAAGCGAAGGCTTGCAGGCTGCCTGAACTTACAGCTAATGTGATAATTAGCAGAGTGTGTTTAAAGTGTGTGTTATTTTTCATGATAGTCCCATTAACAATATTAAAATAAAGTATGACTAAAATAAGCTAAAGAACTAATCAAGTCTGTACGCAAGCTAACATAGCGAACTGCTATACTTTTCGTATTAGTGATTTTTAATCACAAAGGCATATGAAAATGACCAACAGTTATATGCTTGTGAATATAGTGACCTATGCTGTCAATCAAAGAGTCGAACGGGTTAAGCCGCCAGCAATTTTTTATAGTATTGCTGCGTAAAACAATGCAACCCTAACAAAACTTAACTTTTTAACCGTAGAAAAAACCACGTTAAATGGGCTTTATGCCCTGTAATGGTAACGACAAGTAAAAATGTGTAGTTCTGTATCTGTGGCTTGATATACCAGCCTATTCACATCATCAATGCGCCTAGACCAATAGCCAGTTAAGTCACCGCGCAATTGTTCTGGCTTGCCTATGCCTGTAAATGGTTCTCTCGCTGTGGCTTCAATAATAGCGTTAATGCGTTTGAGTGTTTTTTTATCCAGCCCTTGCCAGTACACATAATCAGCCCATGCGTTTGGTGTAAATACAAGTAGCCGCACCATTAGTCTTTAATCAACGGCTTAACGGTTGCTTTACCTGCTTTGAATTGGGCGATTGATTCCATTAGGTGTGCTGCATTGGCAGGGCTTTGCATGAGGTGCAAGGTTTCCATAATGCTGTTGTAATGGTCAAGTGACATCACCACAGCATTGCCAGCATCACGGCGGTTAATGATAGTGACATCTGCATTTTCATTTACGAGGTCTAACACGCTTTTTAATGAGTTGCGCGCCTCTGAATAACTAATCACTTGCATGGCTTTTCCAATATGTTCAATTTGTTGTACAAGTATAATGCTGCATCATACCGTAGCGCAACTACTCAATGATTAAATCGTTAGGCTTGTTTAAACGGTATTACCTTTGCGCCATCTCTAGCAATGTCTAATTGGTCACTCCACCATTGGGCTATCTGCTTACGTTCATTGTCATAAGTAGCTTGGTTATAAATTGCGCTAATAGCGTTTTTATCTTTATGCTGCAAAAATGAATCAATCGCTTCTTTTCTAAACAATCCGCTTTCATTGGCTTGCGTACTGAAAAAGTGACGGCAACCATGTGGCACGATGTGGTAATCAGTAAACACCGCATCATAAGCATTACTGATCGCCTTATCTGAAACGGGCTTACTGGTTAGCCTACCTGTAAATAAATACTCGCTATGCCCTGTATAAACCTTTAAGGCTTTTAACGCCTCTATGGCTTGCTTTGATAGCATGATGGTGTGCGGCTTGGTCATGTGCTTGCGAGTTTTAGATCGCTCTAATGGCAATGTCCACACGGCATTATCTAAATCAAACTCAGCCCATTTAGCACAACGTAGCTCACTTGGTCTCTGTGCAAAACTTAGCTGTAGATAAACGCATGATGCCACCTCAAAGCTACCAGCATATTCAACTAGGTTACGTAGTAGCTTGCCAGCATCTGCCATTGATTCTAGGTGAGGGAATTTACCGCCTACGTGTTTTATTAGGCGTTCGTCTTTTAACGGAATTGGATTTTCAGATATAAGCCTGTCGCTCAATGCGAAATCAAACACGGATTTAATCCAGCCGCGTGTTTTTTCCATAAACTCAAGCGCACCGCGTTTTTGCATAATCAATAAACATTTACGCACTAACTGATTATCAATTTCACTAATGGGGTGCTTACCAATGACACCATAAACATTAGCGTTAAAAGTCTGTTTTATTTTTAGGTGTGTGGTTGGTGCCAGTGTGCGTTCTTTAATCACCAGCCAATCTTCGGCTACTTTCTGAAAGGTGCTATCAGCATCTTTAGCTTTTTGATGCTTAACTTGCTTTGCTTCAAATACAGGGTCTATATGCTCATGCTTAACTAGCTTACGTTTTTCACGCGATTGATCGCGCGCTACACTTAATGACAATTCAGGATAAGTGCCTAACTGTACTTTTTTAGGCTTGCCATGCAATGTGGTGCGGAGGTGAAAGTATTTACCTCCATTAGGATGGATAAGTAGAAATAAGCCGTTACCGTCACGCAGCGTATATTCCTTTTCTCGCGGCTTTGCAGCTTTAATTGTAAGGTCGTCCAATAAGTCAGCGTTTAGCTTTGCCATATCAATCCGTACAAAAACGTACAAAAAATTATTCAGATATGCTTTTGTACGCTTTTTTGTACATATAGTAAAGCAACCTTGTGACACGCCATGCGTTACCAATAGACGTAAAAAAAGCCTAGAAGGTTGAATTTACTAGGCTCTCGACATGTTCTGATACTTCTTTAAACTACTAAATGGTGCCGACGGAGAGACTCGAACTCTCACGACCGAAGTCACAGCCACCTCAAGGCTGCGTGTCTACCAATTCCACCACGACGGCATTTAGTTGAGCTAGGCTCAAATATCAACTATTTTGGCACATCCTCTGCCGCTGATGGCGCTTTAGACTTAGCAGTATCAACATTTACAACTGGTACTTTAACGCTTTCTGTCACACTTGCTTTTACTACACTACCGTTACCACTTTTATGGCTAGACATGTAAGCGAGCGTTAAACTTGTTGAGAAAAACACCAGTACGAAACCAGCTGTTGCTCGACTCATAAAATTAGATGAGCCAGATACACCAAACAAACTACCAGATGCACCGCTACCAAATGATGCGCCCATATCAGCGCCTTTACCATGTTGCAGAAGTACCAATCCAATCACACCGATTGCTGCTAACACATGAATTACTAATACCAATTTTTCCATTTTTTACCTTATACCACTGTAACTACAGACAATTATCTCACTGCAGCTTGGCATATTCCTTCAAATTCTTGCGCATTTAACGAACACTTACCGATAAGACCACCGTCTATATCCTGCATAGAGAATAATTGTACCGCATTTTGGGGATTTACGCTCCCCCCATAGAGGATTTTCAATTGACTTGCTGCAGTTTGATCATATTCCGCGACCTTGTCACGTATGAATTTGTGCATACTTTGCGCTTGTTCTGCACTTGCAGCTAATCCAGTACCAATCGCCCAAATCGGCTCATATGAAATAATAGTGCCTGCAAATACAGATGCGCCATATGTATTAATAATGGTGTCTAATTGCTTGGCAACGACCATTTGCATAACACCCGCTTCACGCTCTATCAACGTTTCACCTACACATAAAATAGGAATTAAGCCATGTGTTTTAGCCTGCATAAACTTTGTGGCTATATTCTCATCAGATTCACAATAAGCCGTTGCACGTTCTGAATGACCAATAATTACATGGGTTGCACCAAAGTCTTTCAACATATTGGCGCTCACTTCCCCAGTAAACGGGCCATCGGAGTCTTTACTTAAATTTTGAGCACCCCATGCAATGCTGGTATTTTGTAACATAGACTGCGCTTGTGCGAGATATGGATAAGGCACACACACAACCACATCGACATTTTTGAGCGAAGAAAGTTTTTCAGTACATGCAGCCAATAGTTGCTTGTTTAAAGCTAAATTGCCATGCATTTTCCAATTGGCAATTACTAATTTTTGACGCATGTTATCCCTAGGTTTAATTTTACAGGCGCAATTCTAGCGGTTGAGCGCTATCACCGTCAATTTAAGTCGGTAGCAATATAGATTTATTAACTATGTGCATTGAGCTGATTGATTACATTACGGACTTCATGTGCCACTTCTGACGCAGTCAGTCCAACCGGACCTATACCTCTCGCCACCAATGCGTCTGCCGCCGCACCATGCACAAAAACACCAAGCTTCGCGGCCTCTAAACCACTTAAACCTTGCGTCATTAGGCTGCCGATTACACCACTCAGCACATCACCAGTACCACCACTGGCAAGTGCCGGATTACCAGTCGTATTAATAAAATAGTTACTGTCATAGTGCGCACAAACACTTCCAACGCCTTTAAGTACACAAATCACATGAAGCGAATGCGCTAATTCGAGCGCAGATTCAATACGATGATTCTGGATATGTGATGCACGAGTATTGAGTAATCTTGAAGCCTCCCCGGGATGAGGTGTAATAACTGTGTCAGCATGGCGTTTTTGCATTATTTCGCGCAAATGCGCATGTGATGCAATCAAGTTAAGGGCATCGGCATCCAGCAACATTGATACTTCTTGTTTCAGCCAAAACGTTAACAGGTCTATCGCAACATCTTCTTGTCCTAATCCTGGACCTATCACCACAACATTGAGCTGCGGCAACTTAATAAGCGCATCAGGCGAACGCAACATGATTTCTGGAAAACACAAGTCAACGCTAAGCGCATCATTAGAGAGTAGTGCCGCATATACGCGCCCTGCACCAGTCTGCAAGGCGGCTCGAGCAGCTAGAAGTGCGGCACCGACCATACCAGCACTACCACCAATGATAGCTATACTACCGAATGAGCCCTTATGCGAAACAAGGTCTCGCGGCGGTAAAGCTGGCTGAAACATGCTCCGCACTAACAAATGAGATTGTTCTGTATTAATGATGAGCCCCAAGTTAATTCAGTAAGCTATTAGGCAACATAACGCACATTTAATTGCACTTTTTGTGCGCCATTATAGCTATTGGTTTGTAACTGATAAGCAAGCTGCACATTTTCAGCTAAAAAATCTGCATGATTAAAGTAAATAGCATCAACCACTGAGGCACCTTGTGTCCTAGATTTTAAGGTGAGTTTCAAATGCTTTTCTGCCAGCACACGCTGATTAAGTACCTCAAACTCATCATAAAATAATGGTGGTGGAAAACCCTGTCCCCATACTTGATTTTCTAAAGCCTGCGCCATTTGAAAGGTCATATCGGCATTACTTAAACCACCATCAACCTCAAGGACAGACTCTAAATCAGCTTCTGTAATCAAGCTTTGTACAACCACTTCAAAACTTTGTTGAAAACGCTCAAAATCCACCTGTTTGATAGATAAGCCTGCCGCCATCGCGTGTCCGCCAAATTTAACAATCAAATCTGGTTGATGTTTACTTAATAAATCCAGTGCATCTCGTAAATGCAATCCGGAAATAGAACGACCAGAGCCTTTTAGTAAGCCATCTCCAGCTTCAGCAAACGCAATGACTGGACGATGAAATCTCTCTTTAATTCGCGAGGCTAAAATGCCTATCACGCCTTGATGCCAATCAGATTGATACATGCTAATTGTAAATTGACCGGTGACGTTAATATCATCAAGTGAAATATTGGCGCTATCTTGCATGTCAGCTTCTATACTGCGCCGCTTCTGGTTTAACTCATGTAATTGCTGTGCAATTTGTGTAGCCTCAACTTCAGACTCAGCCAGTAAGCATTTAATCCCAAGTGCCATGTCATCCAGCCTACCAGCAGCATTCAAACGCGGACCAACATAGAAACCTAAATCTTGCGCATTCACCATCTGTGGTTGACGGCCACTAACGCGTAATAAGGCTAAAATCCCTTGTGAACAAACCCCAGCGCGGATGCGCCGTAAGCCCTGCTCAACTAGAATGCGATTATTGTCATCTAGCTTGACCAAGTCAGCCACAGTGCCTAGAGCAACCAAATCAAGCAATTCAGTTAAATTAGGCTCTGGCTGCTGCGTATAAAAACCACGCGCACGAAACTCGGCACGTAAACAAAGTAGGCCATAAAACATTACACCTACGCCCGCCAAATTCTTGCTTGAGAACGTACAGCCATGCTGGTTAGGATTAATGATACAAGCCGCTTGCGGTGTTTCCAGCCCCGGCAAATGATGGTCAGTAATGAGCACTTGTATACCAAGCGCATTGGCTGCAGCAACACCATCTACACTAGCGATACCATTATCTACTGTAATGATTACATCTGGCTTAAGTGTTGCAGCTAGCGCGACAATTTCTGGCGTTAATCCATAGCCGTATTCGAAGCGATTCGGTACCAAAAAATCCACATCTGCGCCAAAGGCTCGCAACCCCCTCATGGCAACCGCCGTAGCTGTAGCACCATCGGCATCATAATCACCTATTACCAATAGTTTTTTATTGGTGATAATCGCATCCGCCAGTAGCTTAGCCATCGCCTGATTATTGGTAAGTAAATTAGGCGGAATCAAACCACTTAAATTAGCACTAAGTTGACTAACCTCAGTAACCCCTCGTGAGGCCAATAAGCGCGCGAGAAGCGGCATCACTCCGCCAGACTTTAAGTGCTCAGCAGTTGATGTAGGGAAACTACGGTGTACGATTAATGTCATTTTGAAAATAAAATCATGATAGATAATGCAATACTGGCTTTGGCTTACGCCAAAATTTGAAGTTATCTATATAAATATCCAAAGGCTTAATCTCGGCAATGATGCTTTTTTCATAAAAACCTAAATTCAAGACTAAGTGTTTGACTCTTCTTTTTTTAATTAGCAATAATAAGGCATTAAACCAACTACTATCCAAATCATCCGTATCAGGTAATTGCAACCTTACATGAGACATATTCTCGAGGTTAGGATTATCTATAAAAAAATCATCCATGCTTTCTGGTATTACTTTAAAATCTGTACCAGTCCACTTTGCCAGACCTTGATAAAAAATATTACTAGCCAATATTAAAGCGGCTTTAGTTTGCAGTAAATCTGCTGATGAAGATTGCGGAATTAAAAACTTGAAAGTAGCAGGCATTACCCCTCCACCAGAAAACCACACGCTATTTACAGCTACATCACCTACAGATTCACGCGCTAAATTTGCAGGATGTTCATGCAATAACATTTGCACTTCATTAAGCATTGATATCCACTTCGTTGCATTTGCACCTTGTGGTAAAAAGTGATGAATATTCTTTCCTAATGCGATACTTGGAAGTGTGGTTGTTACTTCTTGCTTTTGTTGCAAGTGCAAATACCATGCACCAGACTTTCCAAGAAAAAACTTCAGACCATCCTGACTAAAGTGCTGATTCAAACTATCAACCAGACTAGTTGCATGCCTACTATCAACAACCAAGGGAACCGGAGCACTTAGACTAAAACAATCTCGCTGCATGACAAGGTGGACAGGATCTGCCCTTAGCCAGTATGCAGTACCGACATCTAGCCCATCTGCAGCTGCAGAAATCGCAGCAATAGGGAAGTCAGGCGTGGCGTGCAAAGAATATTGTGTGCTGACTAAGGCCTCTAACGGAATTTCATACTGTGTAACTTGGGAAGCGCTTAGCAAGCGCGCTAAAGCGCTACTACTCGGTAAAGTGGATAATTGATGAGTTAAAACGCAATCTACCGTTATTTTCACACTGCATACTTATTAAAAAAATAACAGTCTATCCGCCGAACTAGATTCAATCAAGTGAACTGGATAGGGCCTCGAGATAAACTCAGGCCTTAACGTGAATTAGATGTCCTTTAGGATCCAAAGACTGGTCAATGGCTTGCGCCATAACAATAACCGCTTGTTCTGGAAACTGGCGGATCACCTCTTTAGTATCTTTATCTGTTACTTTCAACACATTAATACCTGTTTCTTTGTCTTTTTCTACCGAAGCGAGAAGATTCAGGTTCTTTTGAGTGAATGCATCATTCACTTGCTTTAGCGCTTTATCAACTTGTTCTGGGGAAGTTTTTGTATTAGCACTGACATTAGAACTTACCTCCCCCACTCCTGACGTGGCTTTATTCGCTACAGGACTTGGTTCCGAAGGAGTGCCTTGCACAAAATTCCTACCGCTATTGCTAACAGAGGTGTCTACAGCTTTTGAGGCTATTGAACTAACTTGCATATAAACCTTTCAGGTTATTCACCTGCATATTCAATTAAGCTTGCGTATCAATGATGCTGCCTACGATTTGACCACTGGTGTTAACTGATGAGCGAGTTGCTGTAGGTACTACAGCCTTTTTTTCGTCTGCTTTTTGCGCATCCACTTTCTGAGCATCAGACTTCTCTACTACCACCTGTTGAGTTACAGCTTTTTGCACATCAACTTTCTGCGTTAAAGATTTAGAAGTAACGTCATCTTTATCTTTGTCATTTTCTACATCTTTAGCACGGCTCGCCTGTTGCTGTTGCAGAAAAATATTAGTGTTTTGCACATTTGATGAAACTGAATCTACAGCCATGATATAACCCTTCCACGATTAAATTAACACATCAACTTACACTTACTTGTTAACCCTGTAACGGCAGCTTATCAATAAACTTTAGTACTATTTTAGAATTAATTTAATTTTTTTTACAATTATTCATAAAAACTCAACCTCTTCAATAACTTAACTGCCATAAAAAAACCTAGCTAACTCAGATGGCTGCTAGGTTTTCGTACAAAGGAAGTGTCTGAAAACTATTAAAATACCAGTCTCAAAACTATACCCTAGTAATTAGTAATAACGATCCTCTTCATAATTATCATCACCTCTATGTTTACCCCAACCACGTTGCTTGCCATAATCACGATGTTCACGATCATCGTTCCAAGCAGCAGAGCCAACATAACGTATTGGTGCGGCATAGGCGGCTTGTGATGATGAATGAATATCGGGGGACACAGACACATTCACACCTATAGTATTACCAGGTCGGTTATTAGTCACTGTTGAATAAGTTCTACCGTTATATTCATACGTTACCAAATAACCAAAGTTCACTGTTTGCCAATTATCGACTTGATAACAATTTTGCACTGGTACAGATCGTGTAGTAGTTACATTATTTTGATTGCTACCAATGCGATCTCCAGTAATAGCACCCACCCCGGCTCCAACTGCCGCAGCTGCAACGCGACCATTACCACGGCCAATCGTATTGCCAAGCAATCCACCTGCAATACCACCAATCACAGCACCAGCTACAGAATGATCACTGCCATTATTATAACTTTGTTGCTCATATTCAGTACGGCATTCTTGACGCGGCATATTCACGCGTTCTGTTTGTGGCGTTACAGATAGGACTCGTGCTGTATCGCTATATTGATCATTTGCCATCGCTGGTGCCGTAAATACAGCAGCCACTAGTGCTGAAGCCAACACTGTTACTCGCATCGTTGTAGCAACATTTAGTTTGATACCGTGCATTTTATTTCTCCTGTATTTCTTATAAAGTATTTCTATAGTGAGACATCGTTACTTATTAACCCTTAGAACTCTGCTTTTTTGTTAGCAGATGGTCATTCAACGCGGCAATTTTAAATTAGGTATACGTAAAAATTGTTAAGATATGTAAAAGTCTGATATTGATTACAAATGCTTGCCAACTGCTCATCGCTAAACAGTCCAAAACTTAAATACAAACACAACTCCATTAGCTATCGCCATCACCCTCTACTACTAAGTCGGGGATATGATTAAATGCAATCCGCATAGGCGCATCTTTTAACGCCTCATGTGCCCCACCGAAATAAATCGTATTTTTGCCAAACTTTAGGTTAAGCGTATCAATAGCCTGATTCAGTTTCTTTTCATTTTCTAACGGCTCCACTTGAAACAAATCACGCGCTACCTCATCCGCAGTGACTAACCCAGAAAAAGACACGCCTACGGCATAAGGTTCAGCATTCTCAACTGGATAATGCTGCATAAAAGCCTCCAGCGCTTCAATCAAGCGTAGCGTATTATCCGTGGGTGAAATCGCACTCTCCATATTCCAGCTAGGTATAGGCGTATACCCAACCGCGCCCCTAAATTTAACTTTAATGCTAATTTTTGAAGTGAGTAAATCGTAGCTACGCATGCGCATACAGGCTTTTTGAAGTAGTCGATGCAACACCGCCTTTACACCCACCAGATTCCGCTGTTCTGGCGGCATTACATGCGAATGACCAAGACTACTCCGTGCATTTTTAACGTAATAAGGCTCCAAACCTCGCAACTTGTCATACATGCGCTCACCTTCTATGCTACCCCACGCTGTTTGTAGTTGCTGACGATTAGCGGCATACAAATCTGCTACCGTTTTGATTCGATAACGACTCAAACGCGCTTCCATTTGCTTGCCTATGCCATTTAAATCACGCAACTGCAATCCATAAAGCCGCTCAGGTAGCTCATGCTGTTCAATCAGCACGCAACCATCTGGCTTTTGCATATTAGATGCTACCTTGGCTAAAAAAGTATTCGGCGCGATACCTATCGAGCAACGCATAAAATCACCAGCACTTTTAGCGATAGTGCGCTTAATTTTCGCAGCAAGCTTCAGTGCATTTTCTGGTAACTGCTGACTACCCGTCAGTTTGCACACCATCTCATCAATTGACAGCACTTTTTCTACGTGTGTACAGCTTTCCACCAGTTCAATGAGCGTATGATGAAACTCTACATACACCGATGGGCGCGCTTCGACAAACACCATCTCTGGGCATAACTTACGCGCCTCGCGCACTAATGTTCCCGTTTTAATACCAAACGCTTTAGCTTCATAACTCGCTGCTATGCAACAAGTCGTTTCTGCCATCACAGCAAGCACACCAATTGGCTTGCCTCGTAATTCAGGCCGCAACTGTTGCTCCACAGAGGCGAAGTAAGAGTTAAAATCAACGTAAAGGGCGTTTAGGCTCATGGCTAACGTATTGGCAAGAGAAAAGCATTAAAAGAGAAACCTGATATTGAATGTAAGTTTTTGTGCGAGAGGCTGACTAAGATAAGTCTCGCATGCATCCATATTTTAAGTGAATTCAAAGGTAGATAATAATGAACAATCAACAAATAGCAATTTTTGCCGGGGGTTGTTTCTGGTGCACTGAACCCGTGTTCAGTCAATTAAAAGGCGTGAGCAAAGTTGTGTCTGGCTATATAGGCGGCCACACCGTCGACCCAACCTACAAAACTATCTGCAATGGTGACACCGGTCATGCGGAGGCCGTACAAATTTACTTTGATGCTAGCCAGATTAGCTTTGAAACTTTACTTGAAATATTTTTTGTATCGCACGACCCAACGACACCTAACCGCCAAGGACATGATATTGGCACACAATATCGCTCAGCCGTATTTTGCCAAAATGAAGAACAACATGCTGCAGTAGAAAAAATGATCGCTTCATTAAATGATGCCTCTACATTTAGCGCACCGATTGTCACAGAAATTAACGGTGCGAAAACCTTTTACCCAGCGGAAGACTATCACCAGTACTATTTTTCCAACAACCCAAACCAACCCTATTGCATGGCCTTGGCAGCACCAAAAGCCGCTAAAATTCGCGCAGAATATGCCCTGCTGATTAAGCCCAACTAAACAGCATGCCGGTATGGTCGAAAGCCAAGCTGATTTCCAAAACCAGTAAAATTTAGATGAGAAATATACCGCCTATCGTTTTAAGTATATTCAAAATATACATCTTAAGATTTCGCCATGACTTACCAACTAATTGGCATGGGAGGAGGTACATAACTATGCTTAGAAAAATAAAAAGCCCCTAAAGGGGCTTTTTTTAAATATCTGGCGGAAGAGGTGTCCGCTATAAAGCTATCCGATGCCATCCGATACAATCCAATGTTAATATATAAAACAATTAGTTAGACAATAACATCATCCAAATCAATCCTATCCAACCTGATCAAATCCGACTATAATTTGATAGTCATTTTGATAGTTGGATTATACCATGGCAAGACAAATAGGAAAACTCTCTGCACTTCAAGTCACAAAACTCAACAAACCAGGTTTGTATGGTGATGGCGGTGGGTTGACCCTTCAGATTACCAAGACTGGTGCAAAAAGTTGGCTATTTAGGTTTATGCGAGATGGTAAGGCTTTCGGTATGGGACTTGGTGCAACGCATACTGTTAGTTTACAAGAAGCTCGACAAAAAGCACTCGAAGCCAGAAAACTTCTTGTTGAGGGCATTAATCCATTGGCTGCAAAAAAACAGCTCAAAATTACTGCTGCATTGGAAAGCGCTAAAATGATGACGTTTAATCAGTGCGCTGATGCTTATATAGCAGCACATATCGCTAGCTGGAAAAATGCTAAGCATGCTAGCCAGTGGTCGAACACATTGGCAACTTACGCAAGTCCAGTATTTGGTCAGTTACCTATTGCCGACATTGATACTGCATTGGTCGTTAAATGCCTCAGCACTATTTGGCAAAGCAAGAATGAAACAGCGTCTCGCCTACGTGGCCGAATTGAATCTATTCTAGGCTGGGCAATTACCAGTGGCTATCGCACTGGTGAGAATCCTGCTCGCTGGAAGGGACATCTTGATAATTTGTTAGCGAATATCAGTAAAGCCAGCAGATCTAAACACCACCCTTCTCTACCTTGGCAACATATTGGTAAGTTTATGCTCGCCATAAAAGCGCGTGAAGGGGTCTCAGCCAGAGCTGTTGAGTTTACGATTCTGACTGCCTGCCGTTCTGGCGAGGTGCGTGGTGCAAAATGGTCTGAGTTTGATTTAGATGATAAAGTCTGGACCATTCCAGCAGAGAGGATGAAAGCGCACAGAGAACATCAAGTGCCTCTGTCTGATGCTACTGTCAAGTTATTAGAGTCCATGCCACATGACAATGCACTTGTGTTTGCTGGGACTAAAGGTCAAATCTTATCTGACATGTCAATGACAGCTGTCATTAGGCGAATGAGTGATGACGATCAATCCATTTGGGTGGACTCTGATGGGAATCGCATTACCGTACATGGCTTTAGGTCTACGTTCCGTATGTGGGCAGCTGAAACAACAACTTATCCACGTGAAGTGGCTGAACATGCACTTGCGCATCAATTACCTGATGCTGTGGAACGCGCATATCAACGCGGAACTCAATTTTCTAAAAGAGTGGCGCTTATGTCAGATTGGAGTAACTACTGCAGTCCAGCACAGCCGAATAAGACTACGCACGCCTAACCTACTGATTACAATTGATTACCCTTGCTTAATTTTTGGCTTTAATTAGCATGCTCGCCATGACCAAAAAATTTAATCGATCCTAACTGGATTGATTTAAATCGTGGCTCAATCCCACACAAATAATTAACGGTATGTTTGAATATATATTCTCTTTGCTCAGTGCTGCTTCCTGATATCGCACCAACATCAAGCCTTTCACTTTTAAATCTTCCAGAATTAATTGATTGATCTCGCAGCGCATATGCACCCAACTTATTGGTGCTGCAAGCAATCCAATACAGCCCTATTTGATTGCCAATATCCTCTTTTTTTAGCGTTTCAGTGCCATTGAAAAATAATACCAAGTGAAAATGAAATCCCAACATTGGTTCATCCCAAACTATTTTCCATAAAAACCCTTCAAGGTCATGGAATAATGCAGGCTTTCCTCTCCAGTTATTCTTGAACCGAAGGAAGTCATTTATGGCGGCTTCAACGGTAATATCAGCTTCAAGCTTATATGCAAGCGTGAGACGAACTGCAAACAAACAAGAGCAATTATCAAGCATTGTCTTTATATACTTGATTGCACTTTTCTTTCTTTTATCAATTCGATCCTGTCTCTTACCAAGCATCCTCCTGAATGGGTCAATTTTAGCTACGGCACGAATAGAACTTATGAAATCGTTAAATACTTCGTACTGTTTTTTTCCCTTCTGCCTTGATGCATGCCTAGGATTTGTAAAGAACTCATCACTCAATTTAGATTCCGAGAAACATCTACTAAACAACTCAAAATACTCGGTAAAAAAATTAGCATTCAAAAATTCAAACTGAACTTGAAATTTCCTGTGAATCTCAAAGAAAAACTTAGATAACGCTGGATTTTCTTTGAGCTCGTTTTTATCTGTTTTAGGATTGTCCTCTATCCAATAAGCGGGGCCTTCAACTGATAATACTTGCTCAAAGAAATACTCAAAATCATTTAGTTTGTATGTCCAGCTGTATTCATGACGAGCATCAAAATCTCGAAAGTAACTAAGTGGTGTATTTTTGAAAGTACGCAAGTTCTATGACCCTATTTAACTATCGATAAAATTACCATCAACGAATAATATTAGCATCTAATTTACATACAAGATAAGATAAATATATGTTTAATATATTAAATTTTTTACATAAAACCTATTCATATTTTGTATTTTTTTTCTAGTACATTAAAAAATATGGCGATCTTACATGCTCATGAAACCTAGATGACAATCCACAAAACAGCATTTAAGATAAATAGTTGATGTCGTTTTAGATGACTTAATGTGCATCACTCCCCTAACGAGGCCTACCCACATTGCCAATACGCTCCTTAGGCATCACTCCCATTGAAAACAACCTATCATGCCCAGATGCTTAATAATATTCTAGTGGCTGTTGCTCCACCTTAGTCAAATAGTTACCACAACTGGTTGAATGAGATGATGTTTCAATAATCCCTATGGACTGCCATTGCTAATACTATTGTCGATTCCTTTTATATCGAGCTTTCTCATCATCAGTCATTTTCTGAATAGTTGCCTTACCAAGATGCCGCTCAGCCTCTTTATTGATATTTCGATCACGATTGCTACGATGATCTACTCTTTGCTCATGACCATATTTTTCAAGATATTGATTCTGGAGATTAGCCCAACTTTCCCGAGTATCAATGAGCTCTCCCTTTAAGACTACAGGCAACTTTCCACCGCTATCTTTCTTAGATCCGCCTAATTCTGGTCGTTTAGCGTTATGTCGCTTAAAGTGTAGTTCAGGGCTGCGCTCAATACCATCAGATTTCCTATCGCAAAACATCGTATGGACATGTGGTTGGCTAACCTCCCCCATTGCAGCTTGAGGTGCATGAATAGCGTACTGATAAGGTTTATCTCCGATGTTTAATGCAACAAATTCTTCCACCAACTGCACTTGCTGCTCGGTTGTTAATTCCGCAGGTAAAGCCATTTCAAATTCACGATATGCAGAACCATTGCTACGCTCATATTTATCTGCCGCACTCCACAGCGCAAAAGGGTTACCGTTTGCCCATGCAGGTAAATTACCGCTAGACATTACAACCACCTCATCTTGATGTAAATCTTTCCCAAATTTACCTTGACGTGCAATATACGACGCATGGGTGTTAGCGCTACCACGTTTTCCACTTTTAACTGAGAAATGATAAGTTGCCATTTTTTAATCCTTAAAGTAATTTCAAATTAACCGTACTGTTTTGTTAAGTACGCGGTTGTTAGAAATTAGAAGTAGGATCTTTTATTGATATGTAACCTGGCATGTTTGCAGCATGTTTTAGCGATGCTCAACTAAAAAAGCAGAAAGGGTAAGTGCGCATCCTTTCTTTACTATCCTAGTATTCACTAAGTCATCATTAACTAACTTACCTCTAGTTTCCATAAGATATATTCATCAGTATATTTTTATTTATTGAGTAATATTCATCATCAATAATCTACTCATCACTACATGAGACGTAGGTAATTTATTAAACCTACGTTGTAATGACATACACGCTGATCCTAGAAATTCTCAGTCACATATTACATAACTGAGCCTAAGCCCCTGCTTAGCTAATCGCTCAAGTAATTCAAATCAAGTCCACGTTCTGTTCAAACAGACGTGGATTTTTTATTGGTCATTGACTCTGGAGAATCTCATGCAAGAATCACTGTTAAAAAGTAGTCTGTATTACACCGAAGGCAGTAGCAACAAGGAGTACCACGCTGAATTAGTTGAAGTCACTGGTGGTTATGTCGTCAACTTTAAATATGGTAGACGTGGTGGTACGTTAACGACTGGCACTAAGACTGTTACACCAGTAGATCATGCACAAGCACAAAGCATCTACGCTAAGCTCATCCAAGCCAAGATCGCAAAAGGCTATCTGCCTGATTCTGATTTGTCTGGGAATGCTTATCAACATACACAATGTAATGGTGTAAGCC